>JADGAO010000280.1 GCA_015231995.1 Nitrospinota bacterium
CTATTATACTTTGATCCTTCAGTCGCAAGGCTCCCTCAGGATGACAACTTTGTGATCCTTCAGTCGCAAGGCTCCTTCAGGATGACAACAGTCGCGCCTCACAGTGACAACAGTCACAGGGTCTCACCCAGCAACGTCGCAAATTCCCCCTTATCAACAATTCCCTTTTTAACTTCAAAATGATGTAAAATTGGCCTAATGCTTGGGGTTTGATCAAGTCTATTTAGTGTTGATGGGGGGACGGGAAATGTTCAAAGCCGGAGTGGGACATAGCGAAGACGTAGATTCATCCGATGCCGCAGACGAAGTGATATCGCAAGTCCGAAACGCCATGGGCGAGGCAAAACCAGCCGCAGGCCTTCTTTATTGTTCTATCAACAGCGATCACGCCAAAATTCTCTCTCGCATAAATTCCGCTTTTCCGGGGATCGAGCTTATCGGTTGCACGTCGGACGGAGAAGCTTCGTCCGCCAGACCTTTTGCCGAGGAATCCGTCACGTTTGTCGCGTTCGCCTCCGATACGATCGCGATGAAGGCCGGCCTTGGGAAAGACGTTTCGAAGGATTGCGATAAATCCGCAATGATGGCGTCCGCGTCGGCTGTAGCCGCTTTGGGAGAAACTCCCAAACTGGCGATTTCACTTGTGGAAAGTTACGCGACCAACGGAGCCGGGTTTGTCAGGAACTTGTCGGCGGCTCTGGGCGACGGTGTTCCGGTGGTGGGAGGTTTCTCGACGGATCAGCTCCGCCTCAAGGACACGCGGCAGTTTTACAAGAACGAGGTTCTCACCGATTGCGCGCCGACGCTGGTTTTTGGCGGGCCGTTGCGCTTCTCCAGTTCCTGCGGAAGCGGTTATGCGCCGATAGGCAAGGAAGGGGTCGTCACATCGGCGGATGGCAATATCGTGCGGCAGATTGACATGAAACCGGCCTCGGAATTTTACAGGAGGTATTTGGGCGACTCGATGGGCGATTCCGCTGAATATTCCGACTATCCGCTCATGGTCCGCGAAAACGACGAGGAGGAACATTGCATCCGTTCCGCAATAGGCGTGGACGGCTCCGAGGGTAGCATGATGTTCCTTAGCGAAATGCGATCGGGAGCGAAAGTGCGGATATCCGAGGCCAGCCGGGACATGCTTATCGAAGGCGCCCGCAAGTCCGTTCAACGCGCGTTCGAATCATATCCCGGAGACGAGCCGTCTGCGGCTCTGCTTTTCTCCTGCGCGTGCAGGAAACGCCTTCTGGGAACGCGGACGAAGGAAGAGATAGATATAGTCAAGAATGTCGTTTCGGACAGCCTGCCGATATGCGGGTTTTACACATATGGCGAAATCGGCCCGGCCCGCGCGGGCGGCAGGGCGCTTTTCCATAACGATTCGTTTGTAATAGCGTTTATCGGCGAGAGGTGACTTTGGACGCAGACGGGTATGTGGATGAAATCCGCCGCCTGGACAAGGATGTTCGGAAACTTAAGGTAAGGCTGGAGGTTTCCGAACAGGCCAGGGAGCGGCTCGAACTTCACCTCGACAAGCACAATCTCCTCTTCAAAGCCAATATCCATGAACTAAGCTCCGTTCTCGCCGACCGTGAAAAACAGATAGTCGAACGCAAACTGGCGATGGAAGCCCTGCGCGCCAGCGAAGAAAAGTACCGCATTCTGCTTGACGAGTCCGGCGACCCAATTTTCAGTTTCTACCCTGACGGCCAATACCGCTACGTGAACCGGGCATTCGCCCTCACCGTCGGCAAAAAACCGGAAGACATTATCGGCAGGAAAATATGGGATGTTTTCCCAAAGGAGGAAGCCGATAGGCGTTTCGCCAACGTCAAGTGGGTATGCGAAAACGCGAAGGGCCGTGACATCGAAGTGCGCGTTCCGAGGCCCGATGGCGACCGATACTTCCTGACGACCGCCACCCCGGTTTTCGACGATGATCGCAGGGTGATTTCGGTCATTTGCAGTTCCAAGGACATAACCGAGCGCAAGCTTGCGGAAGAGGCGAGGCAGGAAGCCCTTTCACGCCTTCAAAAAATCGCCAGCCAGGTGCCAGGAATAGTTTTCCAGTTCCGTCTGCGTCCCGATGGCAGTACATGCGTCCCTTACGCCAGCGAAGCCATCCGCGATATCTGGCGTCTCGACAGGGAGGATGTCCGCGATGACGCATCCATGGCGTTCGCCGCCGTGCATCCCGCCGATTTGGATAGCTTCATGGCTTCCATCCAGGCGTCGGCGCAAGACCTGGCTCCGTGGACACACGAGTTCCGGCTCAAATTCGGCGATGAGCCGGGGAAATGGCTTTTCGGCAATGCGGTTCCGCAAAGAGAAGCGGACGGCTCGACGCTCTGGCACGGCTTTATCACCGACATCACCGGGCGCAAACAGGCGGAAATCGAGCTTCGCCAGGCCAAGGAACAGGCAGAGTCCGCTACTAAACTCAAGGACAAGTTCATCTCGCTTGTGTCGCACGACCTGCGCTCCCCGATAGCGATGATACAAGGTTCGTTAAAATTTCTTCAAGCCGACTTGTCCGCCCAGCTTGACCCGCCGAAGGCCAAGCTGATGGAATCGAGCGCCTCCACGTGCGACCGCCTTGTCAAAATGATTGACCAACTGCTCGACATCAGCCGTCTGCAGACCGGTAGCATCAAACTCGCCCCCCGGTTTATGGACGCCCGCTCGATGGCCATGCAGATAGTTTCCGCCCTTGCGCCGCAGGCGGAGGCTAAAGGCGTTGCGCTTGTAAACGCAATAACAGAGCGGACGCGCATCTACGCCGACTACAACCTGATCTACGAGGTTGTGACGAACCTTCTGGCCAACGCCATAAAATTCACGCGGGCCGGGGACACGATCACTCTCCTCGCCCCTATGGATAATCCGGGAGCGCTGGTTGTGAAAGACACCGGCGTGGGAATACCACCGCATATAATCCCCAACCTGTTCCTGCATGAAGTCAAAACCACCACCACAGGCACCTCCGGCGAGCGCGGCACAGGGTTGGGTCTGCCGTTCTGCAAGGACATCATGAGCGCGCACGGAGGGTCGCTTTCCGTGGAGTCGGAAGTAGGGAAGGGAAGCGCGTTCTGCGCCGCATTACCGGTGAGGACGCCGGTTGCGCTGGTGGCCGACGATGACCCGGATCATCGCGAAATTCTTTCCTGGTACGTTAAGAAGGCGGGGATTCGTGTGGTTGAGGCGGGCAATGGTTTGGAGGCTCTCGACATTATCCGATCGTCATGCCCGGACATACTGATAACCGACATTAACATGCCCGTCATGGATGGAGTCGAACTTCTCGGCCGCCTCAAGGAGGCCTTCGGCGGCAAACCCCCTCCCGCCATAGCCGTTACCTCCAGCCGCGACAAACTTCTTCTGGAGCGGGCTTTTTATGCTGGCGCGGCTGATGTAATCGCCAAACCGGTGGATGAAAACGAATTCATTCCCCGCCTCAACAGGTTGCTGATGATAGAGTCCGCGTAAGCTCTTACCGCGCCACTACATTTTGTCATCCTGAGAGAGTCCTCGACCGAAGGATCAGCGTTGTCATCCTGAAGGAGGCTCTGGCGATCGAAGGATCAGTATTGTCATCCTGAGGGAGGCCCTGGCGATCGAAGG
>JADGAO010000281.1 GCA_015231995.1 Nitrospinota bacterium
ATTAAACCCCCTCGCAACTGCGTTGCGGTCCCCCGAGCTTCGGGGGACAAAGGGGTGTCTTCACCTCGGACTGCTGATGGAATTTCTTTGACGATCAAAGACGGCGGGGTGAAGAACACCCGCGCCGAGCAAAACTGCCGTTCGATTTTCATTTAATCCCGCTTGAGCGCTTTACTTGAGGTTGCGTTTTACCCGGGCCATCAGCTCTTTGACGTTGAACGGCTTGGTGACGTAATCGTTGGCCCCAAGCTCCAGCGCCTTGACGATGTCTTTCTCGTTCGACCTGGACGTCAACATTATTATCGGAACGCTTTTCCACGCCTCTTTGGAGCGGATTTGGGTGACAATCTCGAACCCGTCGAAATACGGCAACATTATATCCAATAAAACCAGATCAACAGGCTCGTTGTCGTCCACAAAGCTCTTGGCCATCTTGCCGTTTTCCGCGATTACTACCTCATACCCCTCGCGGCTCAAAACGAACTCCAGAATGGTTCGTATATCCTTCTCGTCTTCAACGACAAGTATCGGGGTTTTGCGTGGATGTTCCATCAAACAGGCGATTAAACAACGGACATTAAATTGGATGTGACTCTGTAATGAAACAGGTTCTATTTCTGCCTCGAAATGTTACTCAACAAGCCGATTTAGATCATCTTCCGCAAACGGCAAACAGACTGATACTGGCAGTTTATCTCCCAATTATACACATAATTAGCTAATAGCGAAAACTCTCCTTTTGTCATCCTGAAATTTCCACTTTTGTCATCCAGAGGGAAACCCTGCGCCCGAAGGATCAAAGTAAAAAAGAATATTCTATTTGATGGATTCTTCGGCTTCGCCTCAGAATGACAATCGTCGCGCTCAGAATGACAATCCATCACTCAAGAACGACAATGATCGCGCGTTCAAAATTCTGCTTGGAGCGAAGCAAAGAAAGAAGGGCATAATCCAGGTTCCCGGCTCCTTCGGGTTTACTTAAGCTCGTTTTCGGTCAGTTCCATCCATTTCCCTTCTTTGCCGAAATAGAAATGTTTGGAGCCGACCTTGGCTATCAGGGAGCTTTCGTTCTCCGCCACGAAATCGGTCTGGGGTATGCTGTCGAGGAATACCGCGCCTGAATAAGTTTCGTACAAAAACGGGCTTTTTTCGGCGAACTTGGAGAGCATGAAGGATAGCGCGATGTAGCTTGTCGGCTTGTAGATGATTTTCTGGTTCACCTTGACGCCGTTGAACGCGGGGCCGATAAATTTCACCCCGACCGGTGTGTTGGTCAGCTTGGGTAGCGGGATGTCCCGAAGGCCGGACGCCTGCATCACACTGCCGCGAAGGGCCATGCCATGCTCCGGCGCAAAAACGACCACAACGTTCCTGCCGGACGCGGCCACCGTTTTGAAAAACTTCGTAACGTCATCGAACATTTTAGTCAGGTATTCCTTGTACTGGTATTTCCTGTCTCTTTTCCACCACTCTTTGTCGTTGCTCTTGTGCGTGCCGTCGTGGAGGGAGACGGTGTTGTAATAAAGAGCCACGGCCTCCCTTTTCGACGCCATCCTGTTCTCCCACCATTTTTCCAGCGTGGCCGAATCGTCGTATATCGGCGAATCGTCGAACATCTTCAGGTAAAGCGGCAGGTTCTCCACCGGCATGGGCGGTGAGTCGGCAAGCCCGTTCTGGCTTATCTGGCTGGCGAACGAGCCGTATTTCCCGTCGTGGTTCATGGTGACGTAGGTGGAAAATCCGGCGTATTCTAGGCTCCTGAACAGGTAGCACTCGTTCGGTTGATTTTTATAAAGCGACTCGTGGCGTTGTTGCCCGCATGTGCCGCGCAGTAGCCGTATCACGGACGGGCCGCTGTAGGTGGTGGCGGTGTTGAAGTTGGCGAACATGTAATGGAACTGCCGCCAGAACGGGTCGTTCTCCATCTCGACCGCCTTGAGGTCGTCCCAGGACAGCGAACAGACATGAAGGATCACGATATCGAACCCCGGCCCGACAGCCCCGGGTTTTTTGAAATGGATCATCCTTGTCTGCTCCATGTCGAAGAAGGAATCCACCGCCTGCGATATCTCTTTGGCGTCCGGCTCGTTGACCATCTTTAGCGGAACTACGGCGACCAGGGCCATCATCACCATCGTGGACATCTTTAAATACTTGTTGGCCATCCAGCAGGCGGCGAGGATCATTCCCAGGGCGAGCATAGTCTTCTGGTCGTAATAGCGCATGAGGAAGCTATAGACGTACTCTTTAGTCGGCATGCCCTGGGTCAGAACATCGTTCACCGCGTCAACCGGCGAGGGGAACCATGTGTCATGCCACAGGAGCGCCACGGCAAGCAGTAGCGCGACCGCCGACTTCGCCAGCTCTATATGGTTACGGTACCTGTTGTCCCTGGAAGGTTGCAGAGTAAGGAATATGGCGAAGGCGATGTTATAAATGACGTCGAACTTTATGTAACCTTTGAAAAACAGAAAAAGCTTGCCGAAGAAATAAAAACCCCACAATCCCATTTTTCTAGCCTATCAAACGCAGGAAGCGTAATTCGGAATAGCGTTATTTGGGGTCCACAGGGGCGTCTGTCACCGAATGCTTGATGGAGCGTCTGTCCGCCCCGGAATTCGCGTCCCCCAAAAGGCCGCTGACCCACACCAGCAATAATACCATCAGCAGGGGAACCACTACAATAAGAGCCAGCTTGAGCGTCAGCGGCATGGGCTTGCTATCCGGGACCGTTGGCTTGTGGGCCAGGTCCATCTCGATCTCTTTTTCGTTCCAGAAAGCCTTGTAAAGGGCTACCGTCTCCTTTTTCCCCTTCAGCGTGGCCTTCTCGACAAACCTGCAATAAACCTCCGACCGGTCTGAAAGGGCGTTGAACGCGGCCTCCGACAGGTATATGTCGCCGGGATGCGCGGCGGACTGGACGCGGGCGGCGGTGTTCACCACGTCGCCGTAAACGTCGTTTTTCTCGAGTATGCACTTGCCGGTGTGGAACCCGATCCGCACGAGTATAGGAGCCTTCGTCTTTTTATGCAGGTTGGAGTAGTCTATCTCCTTCTGAATCTGGACAGTGGCGTGAAGACAATCCTGCGCGCTCTCGAAATATGAAAGCGTCCCGTCGCCTATGGTTTTCACCAAGATGCCGTTGTTAGCCTTGATGATCGGAAACAGTATGTCGTTATGCTGTTTTATAATCTGACGCATGGCGAGGTCTCCCTCGTTCTCCGTCATCGAGGTGGAGTCTTTTAGGTCGGTGAACAATATGGTCAGCGTCTTGGTGAACTTATCGTGAAAAAGCGCGTCCTGCTTGGCCCGGTTTTCCAGGTAGGTTTCGATGTCAACGTCCGGCTTTTCCATGTCCGATTCAGCCATGGGGCGCATTTCCCAAAATGTTACAATTTGTGTCACATTATGCGGCGAATAAACACCTCTCTCATACATATTATTACATTTTGCGCATTTTGATAAGGAAAAAGTCTTGTTTGCGGATACAACGATTGTCAGGTCTTATTTGGGGCTGTCGCCCAAATGCTCATCGGGGTGTTCTTCACCCCGATGTCCTAAAGTCAGCAATATCAGCATGAGTATATACAAAGAGTTCGAGATGAAGA
>JADGAO010000282.1 GCA_015231995.1 Nitrospinota bacterium
AACTCCAGCGCCGGAGGGGTTTAATTAAACCCCCTCGCCACGTTGTGGCGGTCCCTCTTGCTAAGGGGCAGGGGTGTTCACCCCGCAGTCTAGGAAAGAAGCGAAGAGTCTGAGGTGAGGTGAAGAACACCTCGGACAGCGCAAGATTTTCTCTTAATCTCCTTAACCAATCCTCTTTCCTTCTTGCGGTATTACGAAATCTAAAATAGTATTATTGCAGGCGCCGCAATAGCGCAATAGGCTCCACCATTTCGGAGGCGAAATGCACGTTCCTGACGGTTTCATGAGTCCAGAGGTCAACGCGGCGGCGTTCGCCATCTCGTTGGCGGCCTGTGGCGTTGCGTTCAACAGGGGCGGGGAGGACGACGACAGGCTCGCTCCGTTGATGGGCATCACGTCGGCCTTCGTGTTCGCCGGACAGATGATAAACTTTCCCGTGGCTCCGGGGACGAGCGGTCATTTTCTGGGAGCCGCTTTCGCCACCGCGCTGTTGGGGCCTTCAAAGGCTCTTGTGGCGATGTGCGTCACGCTTATCCTGCAACTTCTCCTTTTCGCCGACGGCGGTGTTACGGCCATCGGAACCAACATTTTCAACATGGGCGTGGTCGCGTGCGGAACGGCGTATCTCTCGTCGGCGTTATTATCAAAATTATTACCATCGTCCGGCAGGTGGCCGCTTTTCACCTCGGCGTTGTCGGCGTGGCTGTCGGTGACAGTTTCATCGGCGGCTTTGGCTCTGGAACTCGCCCTCTCCGGGACGTCGCCTATCGGCGCGGCCTTCCCCGCTATCGTTGGCGTCCACTCGATTATCGGAGTGGGAGAAGCTTTGCTCACCGCATCCGCGCTTAGCGTTGTCTTAGCCGCCCGGCCCGATATCGTGAGAGGTATCCAACAACGATCGGCCCCGGCTGTTATGGAGGCGTGACGATGGCCCCGTTTAAAAGATTATTTCCTGTTTTCGCCCTGATGGCCTGCCTGTTTCTCGCCGGGCTTGTTTCGCCGTTCGCCTCCGATCTGCCGGACGGACTGGAGAGGGCCGCGTCCGATCTGGGCTTTATGGAAAAAGAGACCGCAGGCCTGAACGTTACCGCCGTAGCGCCCGATTACGCCTTCCCGAACGCTTCTAACAAAGGTCTGGCAGGGTTGTTTGGCGCGCTTTCCGCATTGGCGGTGGGCGCTGGAGCGGGCTATCTGATGGCCTCAAAGGCGCGTAAGTGAGTTCTGCGGAAGGCTCTGCCCGCTATGAGGCGGATCCGGTAATAAACATATTATCCTTCACGCTCCTCGCCGTCGCCTCCGCCACCGCCCTGCGAGGCGCTTACATGCCTCTTATTGTTATTGCGGCGTTCGTCCTTTTTGTCACCTCCGCGCGTGGGATATCAGCCGCCTCTGTCCTTAAAAAGTCGCTCGTGGTAATCCCGTTTGCACTGATGGCCTTTGCGTTCGCGCCATTTATGGAGGATCCACATGGCGTGTATTACGCGATTGGCCCTGCGCGTGTTTCGATAGAGGGCGCGGGGTTTCTGCTGAACGCATCGGCAAGGTCTTGGACTGCGGCTCTTTGCCTTGTGTCGCTTACCGAGTCGACTCCGTTCAACAGGATACTGGAGGGTCTTGGCCGCCTGCGCCTGCCGCCTTCCTTCGTCACCACAACTGCGTTCGCTCACAGATACGCTTTTACGCTTTCAAACGACGCTCGCCGAATGAAAACGGCGATGGAGTCCCGCATGTATGGCGAACGATGGCTCTGGCGCGCCGGGGCCGCAGGGGTGGTGATCGGGACGCTCTTTCTTCGCTCGCTAGACAGGGCCGAACGTGTCCATCAGGCGGCGGTTTCCAGAGGGTTCGATGGCTCGTTCCACGGCCCGGCTCAGGAAAAATTGAGACTGCCGGATATCATGTTTCTCGTCGTTTCATTGACGCTGGCCGTAATGCTAAGGCTGGTCGCGTAAATGACGACAGCGGTTTCTGCCGAGGGGATAAAGTATGCGTATCCAGACGGGACGCTTGCGCTTGACGGCGTCTCGTTCGATATCCGCGAGGGCGAACGGGTGGCGTTTGTCGGCGCGAACGGAGCCGGGAAATCCACGCTTCTTCTCACTCTTAACGGGGTGTTGAAGGGCGAAGGAACCGTTCGCATACACGGCGTCGCGGTGGAGGCCCGCAACATGAAAGCCGTCCGGCGGATGGTTGGGATAGTTTTCCAGAACCCGGATGACCAGCTTTTTTGCCCAACGGCGCTTGATGACGTGATGTTCGGCCCGTTGAACATGGGCCTTTCACGAAACGACGCGATGGCGAAAGCGGAGAAAACGCTGGCCGACGTCGGCCTGTCCGACGTGGGCGGCAAAAGCCCTTTCCATCTTAGCCACGGACAAAAAAAACGGGTGGCGATGGCCACTGTCCTTTCCATGGATTGCAGAGTCCTTGCGCTTGACGAGCCGACCAGCGGGCTTGACCCGAAGGGTAGGAAAGAGGCGATAAAACTGATGGGCGGCCTTTCTGGATCGCTTATCGTGGCCACGCACGATTTCGGGCTGGTCAGAGAATTATGCGACAGGGTAATAATATTATCCAAGGGTAAGAATGTCGCCGACGGAACGCCGTCTGTGATACTTTCCGATTCCGTTCTGCTTGCGGAGCACGGGTTGGAGTGAGTAGAATAAAACATTCTTTTGATGGATTCTTCGCGTTGCTCAGAATGACAATATTTTGTCATCCTGAGGGAGGTCCTGCGACCGAAGGATCAAATCGTATAGATTCTTCACTTCGTTCAGAATGACAATATTGCGAACGTGCTGTTTATGCGAAGAGGGCTACGTCCATCAAATATGACCCTCAATCCACTTCACAATCTCCACCGGAGGCTCTTCAATGCCCTCGCTTGGGTTATACCGTAAAATCTCTCCTGAAACTTCGGCGACAGTCTTTCCGTCTTTAACGATAACTTCGCCGGATTTTATGACCCATGCCGGTTTTGCGAACATCTCCTCGATGTCATCCTGTTTTTCGTAAATCGCGATGTCCGCGTCGGAGCCGGGTTTGAGGTTGCCTTTGCGGTTTGCGATTCCCAAAAATTTCGCGGGGCCGGATCGTGTCATCTCCGCGATATCGTAGAGGTCGAAGGTTCGTTTTATTGATCCAAGCCCTGTTCTTTTCGCCGCCTCCGTGTGGATTCTGGCAAGCTCATCATCGCGGAAACCTTTATCCATTAGCAGACGGATGATTAGCGGATACGCGGTGAACGGGCCGCCGTTCGGATGGTCGGTGGAGATGAATATCCTCGACGGGTCGTCTATGGAAAGGGCCAGCTCAAGGCCGCACGCCCACTGGACGGCGTTGACCGCCGATTCCGGGCGGTAGTCGTATGGAACGCAATAACATGTTTCGCCGAAACCCACTCCAACCTTTCGCCCCGCGCCGTTTGTAATCAAATCCAGTTTCTCTCCCAATCGTTCGTCGGCGGTTATCGTGACGGTTTTCCCGAAGACGATCTGCCCTATATCAGCAGTCAGGTTCGGGCTTGAGTTGAATGCGTCTGCGACCAATCCGGCCTCGGAAGAAAATCCCCCTCGCCCTCCATAACAGTGAAACTGCA
>JADGAO010000283.1 GCA_015231995.1 Nitrospinota bacterium
GCCTCGGCCACGCTTTCCGGTGGAGAGGGGCAAAGAATACGTCTCGCCACGCAGATAGGCTCGTCGCTGGTCGGCGTGTTGTACATACTCGACGAACCGTCCATCGGGCTTCATCACCGCGACAACCGCAGGCTGATAGAAACGTTGACCAGGCTCCGCGACATCGGCAACACCGTGATAGTCGTCGAGCACGACAAAGACACCATCATGTCGGCGGATTATGTGGTGGACCTTGGGCCGGGGGCTGGCGTGCATGGCGGCGAGGTTGTGGCGGCTGGAACCCCTGCGGAGATAATCGCCAACAAGAACTCTCTTACCGGAAAGTATCTTTCTGGCGATAGGGAGATTGAGGCCCCGCGAGCCAGACGCACAGGAAACGGCGGACTGCTGACAATCGAAGGGGCCACGCAACACAACCTCAAAGGAGTGGACGTGCAGATACCCCTTGGCGCGTTCACATGCGTCACCGGCGTGTCCGGTTCCGGCAAAAGCACGTTGATACTGGACATACTGTACAAGGCGCTGGCCCGTCATTTCTGGGGAAGCCACGACCGGCCCGGCGCGCACAAGGCGATAAAAGGGCTTGAACGCATAGACAAGGTTATTGACATTGACCAAAGCCCCATCGGGCGCACGCCGCGTAGTAACCCGGCCACATATACAGGTGTGTTCAACCTTATCCGCGATCTTTACTCGCAACTGCCGGAGTCGCGCAAACGCGGGTACGAACCGGGCCGGTTCTCGTTCAACGTCAAAGGTGGCAGGTGCGAAGCGTGCCAGGGCGACGGCGTGATAAAAATAGAGATGCACTTTTTGCCCGACGTGTACGTCACCTGCGAGGTGTGCTCCGGTCGGCGATTCAACCGCGAGACGCTGGATGTGCTTTACAAAGGCAAATCCATCGCCGACGTGCTGGAGATGACCATCGAGGAGGCTTACGAGTTTTTCCGCAACCATCCCAATATAGAGAATGTTTTAAAGACTCTGGTGGACGTCGGGTTGGAGTATATCAAGCTGGGCCAGTCCGCCACGACCTTATCCGGCGGCGAAGCGCAGAGGGTGAAACTGTCCAAGGAGCTATCCAAACGCGCCACAGGCTCCACTCTTTACATACTCGACGAACCGACCACCGGCCTGCATTTCGAGGATATCAAGAAACTGCTGGAGGTGCTAAACACCCTCACCGACAGCGGCAACACGCTGGTTGTCATAGAGCATAACCTCGACGTGATAAAAACCGCCGATTACATAATTGATTTGGGACCGGAGGGCGGCGACGGCGGCGGACGCATAATAGCGATGGGAACGCCGGAAGAGGTGGCCAAAGTCAAAGAGTCGTACACCGGGCGGTTTTTGAAGGAAGAGCTGAACGGCCACGCGGTAAGGGGTAAGAAGGGGTGATGTAAAACATATGGACAGCGAAGGCGGGGTCTTGTTGCATCCCCATGCGCTTGCGCGGGCCACCGAGCGAGGAGCTACGATAGACGAGATAGGCGCCACAATCGCAACAGGGGAAAAACTTGAGGCAAAGCATGGCCGTCTGCTGTTCAGGAAAGAGTTTCAATCCGGCGAAACATGGCGTGGAGTCAGCAGGCGGGGGAAAATTCTGGAAGTAATCGCCGTCAATGAAGCCGGGGCTTACATTGTGATAACCGTGATAGTAAAATGGTTTTAAACGGAGGATCGCCATGAAGCTTACATATGATTCCCGATACAATGTCGCGTACCTGAAGTTCCACGACAAGGCCGATAATGTGGAGACCGTTCAGGTGAGCGCGGATATAAACGTGGACATAGACAGTGATGGCAGGGTGTACGGCATAGAGCTTCTTAACGCGAACGACCAGTTGCTAATGGAAGACGGGGGCAAGCTTGTTATCGTGAATGAGGCAGGGGGAAAGCGGAAGGAAGTCACACTTGAACGCTGACGAAGGGGCGTTTTCCGCGCATATGAAAAAGCGCATAGACGTCGAAATTTGAGCGCTGAGATGACAACTTCACTTCCAAGTCGTGTCCAAATACTCACCGCCATTATAAATGTCGCTAAGAAACTTGGACGACCACCCTCTCGTCGAGAGTTTCAAAGAGAAACAAGAATTTCTGAAAATCAAGTATCCAAATATTTTGCAAACTGGAATGAAGCGGTTCGGGGCGCAGGACTTGAGCCAGACAAGGCAAATGTTCGGATTGAACCTTCCGATCTTCTTGAAGACTGGGGGAAATTCGTACGGCGTAATCGTTGCATCCCAACATTCTATGGCTATCGAAAGGAAGGGAAATATAGTCCCGATATTTTCAAGAGAAAGTTTGGCGCTTGGTCGAAGATACCTGGAGAGTTTCGCAAATTTGCCGAATCTCGACCGGATTGGGCTGATGTACTTGCCATTTTCCCATCTACATCCGCACATACACAACGCCCAGAATCACCAGAGCCATCGCAAAATGAAACTGTCATAGATGCCGGGCGTCCCGCGCAACTTCATAAAAAACTTGCCAAAGGTCGTATCTATGGGAATCACATCAATTTTCGTGGCTTGCGACATGAACCAGTTAACGAAAATGGGGTCATTTTTCTATTCGGGATGGTAGCGGGTGATATTGGATATTCAGTGGAGTCGGTGCAAGCTGGTTTCCCGGATTGTGAAGCCAAACGTCAAGTTGCCCGTGGCAAGTGGGAGCGTGTTCAGATTGAATTTGAGTATGAAAGTCGCAATTTCCGGGATCACGGCCATCCGCTTGAAGGGTGTGACATTATTGTGTGTTGGCGCCACAACTGGGCTGACTGCCCTTCTAATATGGAGGTAGTGGAACTCAGCAGTGTCATCAAAAAACTACTCTCTGATGATGAGAAGGGGTGATGTTGGCAGGCTTGTGAGATAATGATCCACATAAGCGTTAAACGCCGGAGGGATCCATGAAACTGAAGGTAGTGATACACAAGGAGGCCGAGGGAGGCTACTGGGCCGAGGTTCCCGCCATTCCCGGATGCGCCACGCAGGGTGAGACCTTTGAAGAATTGTTAAGCAATATTTACGAGGCTGTGGAGGGATGCCTTTCAGTGGACATGGAAAGCCTGAAGACGTCTGATACCGACAGGGTGATGGAAATTGTGGTATGAAACAAGTGTCCGGCAAGGATTTAATACGGACACTTGAACGGAACGGATGGAGGCTGATGCGTATTCAGGGAAGCCATCACATATATGGGAAAGTGGGCGAGCCATTGCGTATTTCCGTTCCTGTTCATGGCTCACACCCCCTTAAACCCGGCATTTTGAAACATTTCATGAAGATCGCAGGCCTTGATGAATCCGATTTCTGATGTCGTATTCCTGCAATTTTTCAAGTTTTTGAATTGAAGGCAGAATTGTCCCCTTTTCCCATTCTTCGCAGAATCCGTCTCGACTTCGAATATCTCGGTTCCAGCTACGCCGGGTGGCAGTGGCAGGATAACGCGCTGTCCATCCAGCAGGTGGCCGAAAAAGCGTTGGAGAAAATAGTCGGCCATCACGCCCGTATCAACGCATCGGGCCGGACAGACGCCGGGGTTCATGCGGAAAACCAGCCAGCCCATGCCGACGTCGCAACAAAGCTCGACG
>JADGAO010000284.1 GCA_015231995.1 Nitrospinota bacterium
CGAAGGACTCAGGGTAAACTCCGTGAAGAATCTATCAGAGTTTGTCATTCTGAGCCCAGCGAAGAATCCATCAAATAGAATATTCAGTTCTACTTTGATCCTTCAGTCGCAAAACTCCTTCAGGATGACAATTCAAGCTCTTCGGTCGAAAACTCCCTCAGGGTGACACTTCTTAATTACGCCGCCCGTGTGACGTAAACCTCGTTGGTCACCGGGTCTATCACATGCACCGAACAGGCCAGGCACGGGTCGAACGAGTGTATAGTCCGCAAAACCTCCAGCGGACGTTTTGGGTCCGCCACAGGCGTGCCGATGAGCGATTCCTCGAACGACGAACGCTGGCCTTTGTTGTCGCGGGGAGAGCCGTTCCAGGTCGTCGGCACCACTAGCTGGTAGTTCTTTATCCTGCCGTTTGCGATCTCGATCCAGTGCCCAAGCGCCCCGCGTGGAGCCTCCAGCGTGCCAAACCCCTGCGCCGACGTGGGTATCTTCACGTCCACACATGTGTCCAGATCGCCCTTCTTGACGTTGGCGATCAACTCGTTGACCCAGTTGTCCATCTCGTTGAGGATGATCTTCGTCTCCACGGCGCGGGCGGCTGTGCGTCCCAACGTGGAGAACAACGCGCCCGCAGGGACGTTGAGCGTTTTCAGGACTGCGTTGATATTCTCCACCGTGGCCTTGTGGCCGGAGGCGTAGTTGACCAGCATCCGCGCAAGCGGCCCGACTTCCATCGCCATCCCGTCGTATCGCGGAGTTTTGAGCCACGAGTATTTGCCGTCGGGTTTGTCCGTCTCTATTCCCGTGAACCAGGGGTCGGTCTCGCCGACGCTGGGGGCAAGCGGCGCGCCTTTGGCGTACTTGTACCACGAGTGCGTGACGTCCTCCGTCACCTTCCCCATGTCCACGGCGTTGACCTTGCTGATATCCCGGTCTTTGACGAATCCGCGCGGGAACCAGCCGACGTCCGATCCGGGCTTCGTGGGATAGTCGCCGTAGGACATATAGTTTTTCAACCCGCCGCCGATACCCGCCCAGTCCAGATAGAACGGCGCAACCGCAAGCACGTCGGGTATGTAAACGTTCTCGATGAACTCCTTCATGTCCTTGAGCAGGTAGATGAACTCCGCGAGCCTGCCCGGGTTAAGGTCGGCCACGCAGGTGACGCCGCCGACGACCATCGTCTGGATATGCGGATTTTTCGCGCCGAATATCGCCATCATCTGCCGCGCCTTGTTCTGTATCTTGAGCGCGTCCAGATAATGCGACACCGCCATCAAGTTGGCCTCCGGCGGCAGTTTCATCGCCGGGTGGCCCCAATATCCGTTCGTGAACGGCCCAAGCTGTCCACGCGCCACGAACGCTTTTAACTTGTCCTGCACGGCCTTGAAATCGCCGGGGCCGCTACGTGGGGAGTTGGGATTCGTGGAGATGGCGAGGTCGGACGTTTTCTTCGGGTCGGCGCTAAGGGCCGAAACCACGTCCACCCAGTCGAGCGCGTGAAGGTGATAAAAATGCACCGGATGGTCGTGAATCATCTGTGTGCCGAGGATGAGGTTGCGGATGATTCGCGCATTATCGGGTATCGTTACCTTGCAAGCGTTCTCCACGGCGCGGACGCTTGTTACGGCATGAACCGCCGTGCATACGCCGCAGACCCTCTGCGTGATGAACCATGCGTCTCTCGGATCCCGGTCGCGCAGGAAGACCTCGAACCCCCGCCACATTGTGCCGGAACTCCATGCGTCCTTCACCTTGCCCCCCTCAACCTCGATCTCGACTCGAAGATGCCCCTCGATTCGGGTTATGGGGTCTATTACATGTCTTTCTCCCATGACTTTAACGCCCCCTTATTTTTCTTCTTTTTTATCCATCGTGTCGGTGAACTTGTCCCGGTTGGCGAACGAGTACACGGCGTGTCCCGCCGCGCCCGCCAACGCCGCCCCGACGAGCGTAAGGCCGATCTTGTCCGCCGACGCTTCCACTCCTGGCACATGCACGTTCGGCAGTCTTTCGTAGAACGGTTGCATCGCGTCCCAAAAATCCGGCTCCGTACACCCGGCGCAACCGTGCCCGGCTTTCACCGGCCATGACGTGCCATCGTTGAACTCCACCGTGGGGCAGTTGCTGTATGTCTGCGGGCCTTTGCAACCCACCTTGTACAGGCACCACCTGTTTTTGGCTCCTTCGTCGCCGAATTTTTCCACAAACTGCCCCGCGTCGAAATGCGCCCGGCGCAGGCAGTGGTCGTGTATCCGCTTGGCGAACGCGAAAAGCGGCCTGCCGTATCGGTCTGTCTTGGGCAGTGAACCTAGCAAGAGGTAGTTGACGATTGCCGCCACGGAGTTGACCGGGTTGTGCGGGCAACCGGGAATGTTTATCGTGGGTATCCCCAACGCCTCGCCCACGCTGACCGCGCCGGTGGGGTTGGGCCTTTGCGCCTGAACCCCGCCGTATGACGAGCATGTCCCCACGCAGATCACCGCCGCAGAGTCTTTACACACGTCTTTGGCGAGGTCGTAGGCCGTCCTGCCTGCCACAGTGCAAAACGCGCCGGGTTTGCCGCCGGGGCCGGGGGGCGTACCCATCGGTATGGCCCCTTCGCAAACCACGAGGTATTTTCCTTTGTTGTCGGCCATCGCTTTTTTGAGCGCGTCTTCGGCCTGGTCGCCGTTTGCGGCCATTATTGTCTCGTGATAATCAATCGAGAGGATGTTGAGCACCAACTCCTCCACCGACGGGTAGTTCATGGCCAGGAACGCCTCCGAATCCGCCGTACATTCCTGGAAGTGAAGCCAGATTACGGACGGTTTACGAGCCGCCTCCTCCACAGCCGCCGCCACCTTTGGTATGAACGACGGGGCAAGCCCCAGCGTCGCGGCGATCTTGGCGCAGAAGGACATGAACGCACGTCTGTCCATCCCTTCGAAGGTCTCGATTCTTTCATCAGCCGTAAGATTAGCGGAATTCTGGATAGTCCGGCACATGGCCCCTCTCCTTTATTTGCCCTTCCATCGTCCGTATCTAAAGCCGCCCGCAGAGCGTGTTCAACCACCATGCGGCGCGTTTACCCGCAAACTCCGCGCTATGGAGCGCGTTGGCCCGGCCCCTCCGGCATGGCGTGCGAAGCCTTCGCCATCTTTTCTTTCGAAGGAGGCTGTTCGGTCAACCTTATCCCGTACCTGTCGGCGAAATGGCCGATGTCCTCATACCTGAATATTTTGTACCCGCCGATTATCGAGGCGATATCGCCTTCCGCAAACAGGCTGGTTTTCCATATCTGCATGTAGACGTGGACGATGACGGTGAAGATGAGCATATACATCGAAAGGCTGTGGAGCAGGCGAACATTCTGCGCGCCGCCGACGGAGTCAACCAGCCAGTTCGCGCCCGCCCATCCCCACAGGCACGGGTCGGCCCCATGCGCGTACATCGCCACTCCGGTGACGGTTTGTATGACAAAAAGTCCCGCCATCATGAATACGCCCAATCCGCCCAGCGGGTTTATGAACCGGTAATGCGCATGTTTCCCGTGTAGCGTAAGGTAATAAAACGCAAGTTTGACAGCGCCTATCACA
>JADGAO010000285.1 GCA_015231995.1 Nitrospinota bacterium
TTTGGAGGTTGGGAAGTGAAAAAGAAATTGAAAATGGAAAAATCCAGCGGCAACGTGTTTCTTGATTTGGGTTTTCCCAAAGAAGAGGCGGAGAACCTTCGGATACGCTCAAGGCTGATGATTGAAGTGAAATGCCTTATCGAGCGCGAAAAACTCACACAGGCGAAAGCCGCAAAACTTTTCGGCGTCACACAACCCAGGATAAGCGACCTGAAACGCGGGAAGATAGACGTGTTCTCCGTGGACATGCTTATCAAGATGCTGGCTAGGGCCGGGCTGTCGGTCAACGTCCGCGTGATTAAACCCAAAGCCGCATAGCGTTTTTGTTCGAGGTTGAGCTACTCACAGGCGGCGCAAGTGGCGGATGTGATGCCGATTCACCGCAAAGCCACGTCGGGAAGCGCGTCTTGACCGATTGTGATATATAAATTACACTAAGCCATGAAACATTTTCCGGTCGAGATTGTCTTTTATAAGACGCAAGACGGAAAAGAGCCGTTAGCGAATGGATTGTTTCGCTAAAAGAAGCGCGGATAGCGGCGTTGACGCAAACGCGAATCGGGCGGGTGAGGCTTGGGAATTTCGGCTATTTCAAGGCCGTGGGGCGCGGTGTTTATGAATTGCGGATACATATCAGCCCCGGTTACAGGATTTATTTCGGGCGGATTGCAAACAGGATTGTTGTTCTGCTTTGCGGTGGAACGAAGGGAGGCCAAGGAAAGGACATATTGAAAGCGTATGAGTAGTTCGACGACTACAAAGAAGCGCCCCTCGAAGGGAACGAAACGGACATTCAGGACTTATGAGGATTACCTGTCCGGCGCCCTGAAGGACAAAGCCAGCGCGGTTGAATATTTGAAGGCCGCTCTTGATGATGAAGACCCCCGCGTTTTCCTTTTGGCCCTGCGTGACGTAATCAGCGCAAGCGGCGTTACGATGACGGAGCTTGCCAAGAAGACGCAAATAAGCCGGGAGAATCTCTACAAAGTGGTTTCCTTGAGCGGCAATCCGAACTGGCGCAATATTCACAAAATCCTGTCGGCTCTTGGATACCGGTTTGACATAGCCGTCCGGCTGGAAAAGGTTAAGAAAGCGTCTTGAATTTCCCTTCCTACACTAATCCGTGTATCATTAATCCATGAAACGGCGCGATATTGAGCGGCGGTTGAGGGATATGGGTTATGTCCTTTTAACAGGATTCAATCGCGGCGGAAACCATGACAAATGGCGAAGCGCGAACGGAGGCTATACCGCCACCGTGCCAAGACACTCCGAAACGGGCGAGAATCTGGCGCGGCGAATACTCAAGGAAGCCGAACGAAACAAGGATAAATGACATGTGGATCGAGGGTAGCCTTACAAGGGACGGCAAGTTTTGGATGGTGGATTTCCCCGGACTGGACGCTTTCACGCAAGGGCGGACAAAGAAAGAGGCGTACTTCATGGCCAAAGACCTTCTTGAGGGATTGGCGGAGGTCGAAGGGTTTGACCTGGACATAACCGTCATGCCGGGTGAAGGCGATACGTTCAGGGCCGGGGCGGTGGACACAAAGGGTTTTACCGCGTTCATTCTCCGGCGATGGCGTCAAGCCCATTCATTGACGCTCCAAGAGGCGGCCAAGCGGCTTGGCTCCACCTCATTGAACAGTTACGCCCGGTATGAGCAGGGCCGGAGCGAACCGACAATCTCCATGATGCAAAAGCTCATTCAGGCGATAAGCCCCGGCGAGCCGTTACGCCTTATTTTCGGGGCATAACCGCCAGCGTAAGATGAATGTATGTTGGATTTGAACGCCTCTAATCATATCCAACATCAAAAGAGGTGGATGGCGCTATGGAAAAAGCTCGAACTCGCCGATTGAAGACGAATAATAGCAAAACAAGGGGCTAAAAATAGGCGAGAACTTGACCGGCAGAACAAAATTCTTCGACAGTCCCCATAGGTCTTCAAAGCGCACTGTCTTTAGCCTGCGCTCCTAGGGAAGAGGCAAGAAAAAAGTAACCGACCTACCCCAACTTCTATTCCTGTTCGCCGATCCAATCAATTGCTTACTCTAATGGTTTCCATCAGAAACTAGCCCAATGGAAAATCGGGAAATGATAGCCGTCTGCTTGTTGTAAATGCGCCATTACCCCATTAAGTTTTGCCTTTACCAATCGTTGTATTTTCCCACAGCCGTTGTTTTTCCCCACAACCGCTACGGCACGGCTTCTTTATATCTCATTTAAAATCAAATTGATGGATTTGGAGAGCCTTTTGCTTATTTAAAATGATGCGGGGGGAGTGCGTTCCATGCCTTATGACCCAACACGATGCAGTTTGATTAATAGTGGCAGGTTGGGCGGTGGATGGAGCATTTCATAGGCCGCCGTGAAAATATATTTTATTGCGGTGATTGCTGGCTTTTACCGTGGTATGGCTGTATATTCTTAGTGGTAGTTAATGGGGGGCGGTTATGGTTAACGCGGCTCGACTTACATGCTTTCAAAAGCAGGTTCCTGCCATGTCACCCCACCGGGCAGAGAAAAATGCCACACAGAGCCAATTCGAATGGCCCGACAACATTTGGGCTTGGATTTTGATCCCGAGAGCAAACAGGAACTCATTGAAATAAAATTACACATTTACCGGAAGAACTGGAAATAATAAGGGTCAAGAACGCCGAATGCGCCGCTGGAAGGCGTAAAATAGCGGCGAAGGTGGTGGATATCTTCGGGAACGGCGCGATGAAAAACGTTGAGGTCAACATAAGAGGCTAATATGGGAAAAGCGGATATTCTCGTTATTTTGCGCGATTACAAACAAAATAACGCGGAGAAATACGGCATCCTTGAGATAGGCGTCTTTGGTTCCATAGCCAGGGATGAAGCCCGTGACGATAGCGATGTGGACATTTGCGTAAAGACAAAGACCCCCGATGCGTTTGCGTTGGTGCATATCAAAGAAGAGATAGAAAACCTTGTCGGGAAACATGTGGACATAATCCGGGTGCGTGAACAGATGAATCCCTTTCTTAAAAAGCGGATAGAGAAAGAAGGAGTTTATGTTTGACAAGACTCTTGTCCTGTCCATCCTCCAGCAGATAGGCGAAGCCCTCGAAACGATACAAAGCCGTTCCGCCCATATTCAAAACCCAAACGATTTCACCAGTTCCCCTGCCGGGAAGGAGAAAATGGACGGCATTTGCATGTTGTTTTCCGCCGTGGGCGAGGCGTTAAAGCATATTGACAGGATCACAACGGGCAGTTGCTTTCCCGATACCCTGAAATTGACTGGAAAGGCGCAATCGGTTTCAGGGATATCATCGCGCATCATTACTTCGATATTGACTCCGAGCAGGTGTTCTGGATTTGCTCGAATAAAATAAAACCGCTATCCATGACGATTAAGAAAATGATCGAGGATTTGCGCTAATGGCCCTACATGCTGATTCCCCGGAGTCTCCCCATGCCATTGCAGGCCCGGCCATGAGGGGGTTTTGGCCCCATGAGAAGGGGGTGGTACAAACGCGCGATTCTCGCTCCCTCTCCCGCGCTCCATCGCGGGAGAGGGCCGGGGTGAGGGG
>JADGAO010000286.1 GCA_015231995.1 Nitrospinota bacterium
TGTTGAGGATTCTGGCGGGCTTGGAGGCCGCCGACAGCGGGACGGTTCTTTTTTATGGAGAGGACACCGCAAGCCAGCGCATAAAAGACAGGCGGATAGGATTTGTGTTTCAACACTACGCCCTTTTCCGGCACATGACAGTTTTCGAAAATATCGCTTTTGGCCTTAAAGTTCGCCCACGCGCTTTGCGTCCGTCGAAGGAGATTATTAAAACCCGTGTCAACGACCTGCTACGTCTTACTCAACTCGAATGGGCGGCTGACAGGTACCCATCGCAACTATCGGGCGGCCAGCGTCAACGAATAGCTCTGGCGCGGGCTTTGGCTATCGAACCTAAAGCTCTTTTGCTTGATGAGCCTTTCGGCGCGCTCGACGCCAAAGTCCGCAAGGAACTTCGCAAGTGGCTCCGGCGATTGCATGACGAGACGCATATAACGAGCGTCTTTGTGACGCACGATCAGGAGGAGGCTCTGGAGGTGGCTGACCGCATAGTGATAATGAACGACGGACAGATCGAGCAAATCGGTTCTCCCGACGAGGTTTATCACGCGCCAGCCAGTCCCTTCGTTTTCGATTTCCTTGGCAACGTCAACTTTTTCCACGGCAGGGTGGACGATGGCGATGTGCGGATAGCTCAAAAAGCGAAAGGAGACTCCGATCATCTTCAATCCGATTTGAAAAAGGCTCTTGTGTACGTTCGCCCTCACATGTTCGAAATTGAGCGTCATTCAACGGCCTCAACCAGTTTTCTGGCGAGGATAAAGCGTATAAACACCGCAGGCTCGCTTGTGAAGATAGACCTGATAAGCGCATGGGGCGATTCCGTCCATGTGGAGATATCTCATGTGAGATATCAGGAGTTGGTTTTATCGAAAGATACCGATGTTTATGTGACGCCGAAGGAAATGAAGGTGTTCACTGCTTCATGAAATAGGGTGGCGTCACCCCTTTAGTTTCGCTACGGTAACTCCGTCGCCGCCCTCGGCTGGTTCGCCAGTCCTGAAATCCCCGATGTAGGGGGATTCCGAAAGATACTTCTTCACAGCCATCCGCAAGGCTCCCGTCCCTTTGCCGTGGATGATACGCAGTGGACGGTCGTCGCCAGTCTCCATCATCGTGTCCAACTGCTTCTCCAGAAGATCGAGACATTCCTCGGCTCTCATCCCGCGCATATCCAATTCAAGGTCACTGTCGCGTCCCGGTTCTTGCTTCCACGATACGGAAGCCTGCTGTCCGCCATCCTTGCCGGGGCGTCCCACGCCAACCACGTCGTCGAGCTTAAGCGTGATGCGCATGGAACCCATCTCGACATCCACCCGCCCTTCGGATGGGCCGGTGATGATAACGCCTTTGCGCTCCAAAGCCGTGACGTAAACGGTGTCGCCGGGTTTGAGCGATTCTTTTGAGATACGCTCTTCCGGGGCGTTGGCCTCTCTGGCTTCTACGGCCATTTTCTCCAACGCCGCCAGGTTTTTCTTCGCGGCGTTACGGTCGCCAGGCCGCGCCTTGGTCTCCTCGATGAGTTTTGATATCTCGCTTCGAGCGGTTTGGATATCCGCAGAAAGTTTACGTTTGGCGTTCTTTTTCAACTCCTCTTTCTGCGCGATAAGCTCTTCTTTGACCCGCTCGGTATCCTCAAGGTTTTTGCGGTTTTTCGATTCCAGCTCCTGCGCCTTGCGAGTAGCGTCTTCGAGCTTTATCTTTTCTTCCCGCAACTCGGCGATGGCCTTTTCAATTCGCTCATCCCCGCCTTCAAGCCGGTTTTTCGCGCTGGTCACGATATCCTTCGGTAGCCCCAGACGCTCCGCTACAGCGATAGCGGAGCTTGCCCCAGCCACGCCGCTGACCATCCGGTATGTCGGCGTTCCCATGTTCTCGTCAAACTGCATAGCCACGTTGTGATACCCGCTCTCCACCTGCGCCAACGCTTTAAGCTCGCGGAAATGCGTCGTCACCACAACGTCCGCCCCAGCCTGCACAAGCCAGTCCAGAACCGCCGCCGCCAATGCGCTTCCCTCTTTAGGGTCGGTGCTTACCATTAGCTCGTCCAGCAAAACCAGCGAGCCTTCACGAGCGTTGGCGATGATGTTCTTCATTGTCATCAGGTGCGCGGAAAACGTGGATAGGTTGTCGCTTATGGACTGGCTGTCGCCGATATCGGCGAAGATGGAACGGTAGAAGGGGAGGGTGGAGCGTTCCACAGCAGGGATGAACAGACCCATCCGCGCCATCATGCACAACGCTCCGATGGTTTTCATCGCAACGGTTTTGCCGCCAGTGTTGGGGCCGGAGATAACCAGCACACGCGCCGATTCCGGCAAGGCCATGTCGTTTGGAATCGGCGTTCCGCCCTCAAGAATCATGACGGGATTGCGGGCGGATTTAAGCTCCAGCCTGCGGCCGAACAGTGGGCGCGTTGATTCGGTTTCCACCGCGATAGCGGCCTTGGCCGATATCAAATCGAGCCGCGTCACTTCTCTGTAGAGCGTGGTTATCGAATCGGCCTCTTCTGCTATCATTGCGGTGAGGTCTGCGAATAATCGAGCCACCTCGGCGGCCAACTCCACTTCAAGCGACCGGAGACGGTTGTTCATTTCCACAAGCGCCTTAGGCTCGATGAAAAAAGTGTGCCCGGTGTGCGAGGAGTCATGGATGATCCCGTCTACGTGCGATTTGTGCTCCGCCTTCACAGGCAAAACAAATCGCCCCTCCCGCAAAGTGACGTATTCGTCCTGAAGCATTGACATGACGGCTTCATCTTTAAGCAAAGCCTCCGCCTTTGCGCGTATGGATTGCCTTGCGCTGTTGACGGCTTTGAAGAGCCTTTCGATTTCAGGCGTGGCGTTTGGGCGGACTTGTCCATCTTCGTCAATGGCTTCGTCAATGAGTTCGGACAGCCCCAGGATTGCGGGAAGATCGGCCCAGATAGGGCTGGACTCGCTTAACTCCACGGCCAGATATATCCTCCGTATCCTCTCGGAACTTCTGATTAGCGGAAGGAAAGCCCGTATCTCCAATCCGGCGAGTGTCGCGCTTTTTTTGGCTTTGTCGAGGAGCGGCAGGATTTCGTCAAAAGCTTCGATGGCGAAATCCGGGCGTCTTTTGAACAGGGCCACCATCGCCGAAGTCTCGTCAAGAAGCCGTTGAGCCTCTTCGACAGTATCCACTGGCGCAAGGGCGCGTGCGGCCGATTTGGCGCCTGTTGACGCGGATTTGGCGGAGAGTTTGGCAAGGGTTATATCCAGGCCCAGCAGAGCCTCCACCCGCAAGAGGTCAGACACTCCCTTCATCGTTATCCTTCCGCGCTTTTGCGCGTTCATTAAGTCTGCGTTCCATCAGTTCCTTTTTTTGCCTGTTCTCCCCCCACGCATACCAGTTGAACCACCGCGTGAGAATTACGCCGCCAACCAGCCCGGCGATGAGGATGATGGGGATTAGGATTTGTTCCATGACGTGCTCCGTCGGGCGCATGGAAAAGAAATCGTTTCCATGAAGAATCAATAGGAAGACATGAAGTGGAAATTATGTGATAGACACCAACAGGTCATTCGCTCTTAACAATAGC
>JADGAO010000287.1 GCA_015231995.1 Nitrospinota bacterium
ACCCGTTTTTCCATCTCGTCGCGCAGGATCGTCAAATGGCGTATGTTTTTTTCCATGTTCGCCTTGCCGATTTTCACAGCCTCGGCGAAGGCTACGATGCCCGTCACGTTCTCCGTCCCTGCGCGAAGGCTCCGCTCGTGATGCCCGCCGTGAGATAGCGGCGTCATCTTCACGCCCTTGCGGACGTAAAGCGCGCCGACGCCTTTGGGCGCGTTGACCTTGTGGCCGGACACCGAAAGCATGTCCACGCCCAAATCGGCCACAGTGAACGGCATCTTTAAAAAGCTCTGCACCGCGTCGGTATGCACGGCCACGCCTTTTTCTTTTGCGATGTCCGCGATCTGGCGTATCGGTTGTATGGAGCCGACTTCGTTGTTGGCGTGCATTATCGAGATAAGTATCGTGTTCTCGTTAATCGCGTCGCGGACGGCGGACGGGTCAACCAGCGCGTCGGCGTTCACGCCCATCTTCGTCATCTCGAAACCGTTTTTCGAAAGGAACTTGCACGGCTCCAGCACGGCGGGATGCTCGATGGTGGAGGTGATGATGTGCCCGCCCCCTTTTTTGCGGTTGGAGAATGCGTAACCTTTGATGCCCAGGTTGTCGGATTCCGTCCCGCCGGATGTGAAATAAATCTCCTGCGGGTTTGCGCCGAGCGCGTCGGCCACGATCTCCCGCGCCTCGCCTATCCTTGCTTTGGCGGCTCTGCCGAACGTGTGCGCGGACGAGGGGTTGCCGTAGCTTTCTTTAAGGTAGGGCATCATCGCCTCCAGCGCCTCCGGGTATATCGGCGTGGTCGCGTTGTTGTCGAGATAAACGAACCTTCTTTTGCCGTTCATTGCTTGCTCTCCATTCTAAAAGGGCTGTCTTCCAAATGCTCGGCGTGGGTGTTCTTCACCCCGCCGTCCTTAAGGAAGAATAAACTCACATTACAAGACAAGGAGTTCGAGGTGAAGAACACCTCGAACAGCGTTTGTCGTTTCTGTTTTACGCCATTTGGCGACAGCCCCTCTAAAGGCGGAACTTCCGCAAAGTCTCTTCCGACGCTGGCTCGCAAAGGGCCGTCCATGCGCTTTCGCTTCCCTTCATCCGGTAGCTGATTTTCGCCACACCGTCATCTTTGACGTCGCAGTAGCGCGCCGTAACGCTTCCAACAAGCGCGATAAGCTCCCGGTCGAGCTTGCCCTTCACCAGCGTCGTGGGGCCGCGCCCGTCCGCCGGGTAAAAAATGAAATCTTCCTTTTCCGCCATCCGCACAAGCTTTTCGTTTTCCCCTTCGTTCCTGCCGACGATAAGTTTTATGTCGTCCGTCACCCTGTAGTGCCTGCCCAGCCGCAAAAGCCTTGCGTCTTTCACATCCGCAGAGTCGTCGTGTTCAAGAAGGTCTTTCATCCGCACCGCAAATCCGGGGTCGGTCAGCAGGCACCCGCCCGACGAGCAAAGGTTGTCGGTGACGCCGAACTCCTCCTGTGAGATGCGGAACTGGTCTTTGCGCGACTTGCCGTGGATGGCCAGCATCGTCTCCCTGTCTATCAACCCCTTTTTCTCCGGGACGGTCGGGGGCAAAAGCTTGGCCGAAAGCGGACGCACCACCATTCCCGCAAGGCCCGCCTCTTTTTCGATGATCATCATCCTGTCTATCTTCTGCGACATCGCCCGCTGGCCCACCACCTCGCCGGTGAATATGAAAGCCGCGCCTTCTTCCTCCATTATCTCCTTGGCCCTGCGGAAGATCATGACCCTGCAATCCACGCACGGGTTCATGTTCTTGCCGTGGCCGAACTTGGGGTTGCGGACGATATCAATGTACCCCTGCCCCATGAACTCCACCCGGGCCGGGATGCCAAGCTCGTCGGCGAGCCGTTTCGCCTCGTTCTTGCACCCGTGATCTTTGTGCGTACAGTTGCAGAACGGGCTTGTGAAGTTGAGGGCCACGATGTCGAACCCCAGCTTCTTCATTATCCGTGTGGCCAGGGCGCTGTCCACACCGCCGGATAAAAGGCCGATTACCTTTACGCCCAAGGCGGGTTTCGTTTCGTCGTCAACGGTAGTGTTTTCGGAGATTTCCACTTCTAAATAAAGCTCCAATGCTCAATACATGAATTCGACATAAGCCTGGGCGCGGAGTTTTTCGAGCCAGGTGTTTCGTTTTCTGGCGAAGGCTTCCGAGGCCAGTTTCTCGTTTATCTTTCCAGCCACTTCTTCGAACGGTTTCTGCCTGGGTTCTTCCCGGTCGGTGAGTTTGATGATGTGGAACCCGTGCTGGGTGCGTATGGGGCCGGCCACTTCCCCTTTTTTCATGGAGAACGCAGTCTCCTCGAACACCGGCAACATCTTCCCGGGGGTGAACCAGCCCAAATCCCCGCCGGATTCGGCGGCGCCGTCCTCCGACACCTTTCTGGCTTTCTCGGCGAAATCCGCGCCAGCCCGCACTTCCTTGAGCGCGGCCACAACCTTGGCCTCCGCCAGAGCGGCCTTTGCGGTTGGAGCCTCCTCTTTGGCCAGCGCGACTATGTGGCTAAGCCGCACACGGCCCGGCTCCATGTAGTCTTTGGCGTTCCGGCGATAATAGCTTCTCACCTCGTCGTCGCTTATGTTGACGCCGCCTATCTCCATTGACGTCACCCTCTGCATGACCATCTGGTTCTTGAGTTTTTCGCGGTATTCGGAGATCGTCATGCCCTGCGCCTTGAGCGCCTCCTCAAGGGCGGAGTCCTCTATGTTGTTGCCCGACTTTATCTGTTCGATGGTCTGGTCCACCTCGCTGTCCTTGATGGCGATGTTCGCTTCCTTTGCGTGGCGCAGGATTATCTTCTCGTCCACCATGGACATGAGCGCGTCGAACTCCGAAACGTTCTGCGCCGGGCCGCCGGGCCGTCCGATGAACGAGCGCAAAGCGGCTATCTGCTTGCGCACGTCCGATAACAGGACTATCTCGCCGTTGACGTTGGCGACGATCCTGTCCACGATCTCCGCGTTGGCGTACCCAGAGGGCCACGCCAGCAGGGCCATCGTCAGGATGGCTGTGGCGACAGCGCTTCGGGGTATATCGTTACCGCAACCCCACTTTTTATTTTGGCCAGCCAACCGGTGAACTCCTCGTTGCGTTTGTTTGTCTTGAGTATGTCCAGGATTTTACCCCTGGCCTCGGCGAAGCTCATATCCCGAGGTTTTTCCTTTTTAATCACCTTGAAAAGATGCAACCCGTAGATTGATTTGACCACGTCCGAAATTTCGCCTTCGTTGAGGCCGAATACGGCGGTCTCGAATTCCGGCGGCAGTTGGCCCCTGGAGTAGAAGCCAAGGTCGCCGCCATTGGCCGCGTCGGGACTCTGCGAACGCTCTTTGGCCATTACGCCAAAATCGGCTTTAGCCAACAGCTTCTTGCGGATGCTTATGGCGTCGGCCTCGTCTTTGACCATTATCTGCAGGACGTGCAAACGCTCCGGGAGCTTGAAATCCTCCGCGTTCTTTTCGTAATAATCCTTTATTTCCGCGTCGGTCACCTGTATTTTCAATTCCACTTCGCTCTCGATCAGTTTTTTTATCCGCAGGTTCCTTTC
>JADGAO010000288.1 GCA_015231995.1 Nitrospinota bacterium
ATGCTGGCCCGCATGAACATCGCTGAGAAACGCAGGCCGCAGGACGGGCGCATACGCATAGAGCATGGCGGCAAGTTCTCGGAGCTTCGCATATCTACGATGCCGTCGGCGTTCGGCGAAAAGCTCGCCATACGAGTGCTTCAGCCGGAGCTGTTGATGCGCGATCTGGGCGATCTGGGGTTTTTCCCGGAAGACCTTATACGGCTGGAAGGGTTCCTGAACCGTCCCAACGGGATAATCCTGGTGACCGGTCCCACCGGTAGCGGCAAGACGACGACGCTTTATTCGGCGATGAACTTCCTGGCCTCCCCGGAAAAAAACATCATCAGCATCGAAGACCCGATAGAGACGATGCACGAAACCTTCAACCAGACAGCCGTCCAACCCTCGATAGGCTGGACGTTCGCCACGGCGCTCCGCACGATACTGAGGCAGGACCCGGACATCATAATGGTTGGAGAGATACGCGATCAGGAAACCGCCGAAAGCGCCGTGCAGGCCGCGCTCACCGGGCACCTTGTGCTATCCACCCTTCACACCAACGACACGGCCTCGTCTATCACAAGGCTTATAGACCTTGGCGTCAAACCATTCCAGATCAACGCGGCTGTTGTGGGTATCGTGGCCCAGCGGCTAATCCGCACGGTCTGTCCCGAGTGCGCCAAAACGGTGGAGACTCCGAGCCGCAAGCTTAAACAGTTGGGGATAACCCTTAAAACGGAGACGGTGCGTTTAAAAGAAGCCGTCGGTTGCGAGGAGTGCCGTTTCACCGGCTACCACGGCAGGACGGCCGTGTACGAGTCGCTGGAGATGGACGACAACATCCGGCAATTGGTTTACGACGGGCGAAGCGCGGAGATAATCAGGAAATACGCGCTCGACCACGGCATGATGGCGTTGAGGGACAACGCCATCCGCAGGATGCTGGAGGGATACACGACCCTTTCGGAAATAGTTCAGATGGGGTACAGCCTGTGAACGGCGAGCGTTTTGGGGGCCTGCCTGCGCTTGCTCCGTTCGGCGCCCTAAAAAATTTTTTCACAGGAAGCCACTTTTATCTTTTTATTCCGTCCGATATGCTATAATTTTCGTTTTTTCAGGGGGCAGTAGCTCAGCTGGGAGAGCGCAGCGTTCGCAACGCTGAGGCCAGGGGTTCGATCCCCCTCTGCTCCACCATTTTTATTCATTCCGCCACCAACTCATAACTTGTGCTCCTACCGCCAGCCTTCGCCTTTTTAAGCACACCACGTTCAAGCAGATCAGTAATATCGCGTAGCGCGGAATCGGGCGAGCATTTCACCATCACCGCCCATTTGGAGCTAGTCAGTTTACCTTCCAATCCATCGAGAAGCCGATTGATCATTTTGATCTGCCGCTCGTTGAGGGGTATGCCACCACACCGCTCCCAGAACCGCGCTTTTCCAATGACCTGCCGAAGGGTGTTTTCGACCCCGTCAATCGCCCGTCCCAGACACGCCAAAAACCATGCGAGCCACTTTGTCACATCAAGGGCGCCTTTCTGGGTTTTCTCCAGCAAATCGTAATATTCCTTGCGCTCTCGCTGAATCTGCGCGGACAGGCTATAAAAACGTTGATCGGATTGTTCGCATCGGGCCAGCGCCATGTCGCCGATTGCGCGGGCTATCCGCCCGTTGCCATCGTCGAACGGATGGATTGTCACAAACCAGAGATGCGCAAGACCGGCCTTGATGACCGGGTCTATGCCTTGCTCGCCATTGAACCAGCGCAGGAAAACTTTAATTTCTTTTTCGAGCCGTGCAGATGGTGGCGCTTCATAGTGTACTTTCTGGCGACCGACAGGGCCGGATACAACCTGCATGGGGCCTGTCGAGTCGTCGCGCCAGGCGCCTGTTTTGATATGCGCCATACCGCTATAACCGGTCGGGAAAAGCGCGGCGTGCCAGCCGAACAGGCGTTCACGAGTAAGAGGATTTGCATACCCGCTGGTCGCATCGAGCGTCATCTCGACAATGCCATCCACATGCCGATCGGCAGGCGCCAACGCCCCGATATTCACGCCAAGGCGCCGGGCGATGGAGGACCGCACCGCATCGGGGTTTAGCAGATGACCTTCGATCTCGCTGGTTTTAAGCACGTCTTCCGTCAACGCCCGCAAGGTGGCCTTGGCGCGCAACTCAAAACCCAGTCCCTCCATTCGCCCTAAGAGGCGTCCTTGCGAATGCCGCACACTGGCCAGCAAAGTGGACAGTGCGCTTGCGTCAAACCTCCAATGCGGCCAATCAGCCCGCTTCCAGACAAACATCGTATTCTCCGCAGAATATGCGTCCATTATGGCAGATATTCACCGCAGGAGGGAGGGAGACTCTATATTTCAAACGCTCAGACATCTGGTCACAATCCGAAGTTATAAACCACCGCCAGATCAAGGTTATAAACGTCATACCTGATATCCTCGGATGCAAGAGCGTCTTTTTTGTTGTAAAGCGTTGTGTAGCGCCCCTTGAGCGTGGCGTAAAAACTGTCCGAAAAATAGGCTATCACGCCGGGTTCCAAGAAAGCCTTCCATCTGCCGCCATCGTATAACGGGTTGTCCTCCGGGTAGCCGTTGGCGTCAACTTGCTTATAACCAACCATTCCCGTGAGCGCGAGGCCCTTGGAGAGTGTCCACGCGCTGTTAATGGCCACCTGGACGGAATTGTTGTTCGAATTCTGAGTCTCGTTTTGAATCACCAGGCTTTCGTTTATAAGGTCGTTCTTCTGCTGTGTCATATAACTCACGTTGAAAACGCTTGTCAGCCCGTCGAACCATTTGTGAATGTATTTCAAATCCAGCGACAATATATCCCCCTGCCTGAATATGTCCACGCCTTGCCGCGTATCCCTGCCAGCGGTGGAGTACGCGCCTGTCGCCATAACATAATCAGTCGCGCTTAACATGAGGGCTGTATTCACCAGAGCCGTCAACCTGTCGCCGGGATTGATGCTGTCGTCTTCGATTTCAGTCGTGGCGTCATATTCCCCTGTGAAGGAATATTTCAGCCCCAGTCCCACGGTCATTGATGGCGACACCTTGTTGGCTAACACCAGATGCGGACTGAAATTCAAGCCCTGACCGTATGACGTGATAGCCATCAAATCCGAGCTTAAAGTATCGGACATTATCGCCAACAGCTCGTTGTTCGCGTATCCGTGTTTGCCGGTTGGCAAAGTGACATCAACTCCTGTCCTTAACATCCATGAGCCGGTTGTGTACGCCACAAAGTCCGACAGCTCCGTATCCGTCAACGTCGAAACGTCGAACCTCTCTTCGCTGGAATTCGTCTGGTATGAAGATTGGGCGGCCCTTCCGGTGACAGCCAGCCCCCAGGTCTTGGCGTCGTAACCCATCTGCAGAAAGGTTACAAGTTGATCCCCATCGTTTTTTTCCTTGTCGGCAGACCACGAGCCATAGTTGGAGGATGCGGAGAAAACAAATGGCTTAACCGCCGATTCATCCTCCCTCTGCGCGGCTGAAGGCTTTTTATCAGCCATTCTTCTGGTATCCGCAGGGCTTGTCTTACGCTCTAAAC
>JADGAO010000289.1 GCA_015231995.1 Nitrospinota bacterium
CGCCAAACGTCCCAACAGTATTGGCGTGGACAAATATCGCGGTTCGTCCGCCGATCTCCTGGCCGACATGGACGCGCCGCATCTTCCCTTCCGCGATGGGGTTTTCGACTCCGTAAGCATGACCGACGCGCTGGAACACACCGCCGACGTTCTTGCCATGTTGTCGGAGATAGCGAGGATACTCAAACCCGGCGGGGAGTTTACAGCGCGGGTTCCACATTTCACTTCCATTCACGCATTTTCGGATTTCACGCACCGCCATTTTTTTTCTGTGGAGGCTCTGCGCCATGTCACCGGGGGCTATCCCCAATACGCCCATTACGGAATCGGCGTGTTCGAGCTTAAAAGCGTCAGGATACTGATGTGGCGAGCATGGCGGATGTTGGGGATAGAAGCTCTGGCTAACGCATTCCCCTCCGTTTACGAAAAACTATTCGCGTTCTGGTTCCCAGCGATGGCGATTGAGTTTTGTCTGGAAAAGAGACGGTAGGGGCGGCTCGCGTAAGTGAGCGGGGGTTTCTTGAACTAACCCCCCGGCCTTCGGCCACCCCCCTTGTCAGGGGGGTATGGGATCGGCGTATCACTTTCCCACACCCACGGATTTAAATGGCCGTAGCGCTACGCCGATTATGAAAATGGTCAGCGTGCCGGTAATTATCGTCACAAGCGGGTCGAGCGGGTTTGACCACCAGGCGTTATAGCTCTTCGAAAAAACCGACCACGCTATCACAATAATTCCAACGGCTGTTCCTATCGCCGCCCCCGTCGAGCTGGCTCGTTTGGAAACTACGCCTAGCAGGAAAAGCCCAAGCATTCCGCCGGAAAATATCCCCGCAAGGTTCCACCACATATCCAGCGCGGTTTTGATGGAGATCATTAACAACGCGATGCCCGTTCCAACTACGCCCAGAACCACCGTAGCCACCCTCAGGAAAAACACTTTGCCCGCGTCGGTCATTTGCGGCTTGAACAGCCGCATGGCCACGTCACTCAACAACACGCTGGCCGACGAGTTCAACGACGTCGAAATCGTGCTCATCGCCGCCGCCAGCAAAGCCGCCACGACCAGCCCCGTCACGCCGCTCGGAAGCTCCGTAATCATGAAATGCGGAAACACCCTGTCCCCCTGCGACGCCAATTCCAGAGGCAGACGCGAAGGCTCCACAGAGTAGAACGCGAACAATCCCGTCCCGATGAAAAGGAAAATCGCGCTCACCGGCACATAAAGGAGCGCTCCCAGCCAGACCGATTTTTTCGCGCCGTCAAGCGACCTTGCGGCCCTATATCTCTGGACATAGGATTGGTCTATCCCGAAATTTTGCAGGTTGATGAAAATCCCGTAAAGGAGAACCGTCCAGAACGTGGAACTCATGAACGAAAAGTCGTAAGGCCCCAGCGAGAACTTGTCGCTTGCCGAGGCTATCGAGAATAATTGGCCCGGGCCCTCCGGCATTTTCAACAGAAGCGCGGCCGCGCTGGCTAATGCGCCAAGTGTCAGAATCACGCTTTGCGCCACATCGGTCCATATCACCGCCTCTATCCCGCCCACGGCGCAGTAGGCGATCACCGAAACGCCAGTGATAATTATCACCAGCGATATATCCCATCCAGTCAGCCGCTCCAGCGCAAGCGCCACAAGAAAGAGTATCGTCCCCATCCGGGCCTGCTGTGTGAGAATGTAGCAGGTCATCGCGTAGAGCCGCGCCCACAGGCCGAACCTGCGTTCGAGATATGCGTAGGCCGACACGTCGGTCATGGAGCGGTACAGCGGAGTGAACCAGCGCGCCGCCGCATATGCCGTAAACGGCAGGGAAAGCGAAAATGCAAAAGCGTTCCAGTTGCCTGTGTACGCCTTGCCGGGAATGGCGAGGAATGTGATGGAGGACAGATACGTTCCAAAAATGGAGATACCTACGACAAGCCCGGAAAGCCTGCCGCTGGCCTCCGTAAACCCTTCCGTGGTTGTTGATCGCCTGTAAAAGAAAAGGCCCATCGCCGTTATGCCCACGAAATAGGCGGCGATGGCTGTGATGTCCAGAGTCGTCATTTGGATTGAAGCGGCTCCTTCGGCCTGTCCTCTTTGAGGTAAACAAGTCCTCCAGCCAAAGAGTAGGCCACGTCGAGCGCGAAACTCAACGCGCTCATTCCCAAAGCCTGAGCCGGTGAAAGGCCCACATAACCGAAAAGGAAGATATAACTTCCTTCCCGAAGGCCGATGCCGAAAACGGTGACGGGTATGAGCATGATCGCCGCCATCACCGGGACGAAAACAAAAAAGACGGCAGGGTCAACGCTAAAACCCATCGCCAGCGACAAGAGGAAGACATAACCCACCCGCAAAATCTGCAAGGCCACGCCGCCAAGCGCGACCATGGCTATGACGCGCGGCATGGCGGCGTATGATATGAAAGACGAATAGAGTTGTTCGATCCTGTCCTGTACGCCGCCAAGCCCGGCCCCGCGCAGGATCAGCCCGGAAAACCTCACAGCCCATCTGGAAAACACCATGCCGAAAATGGCCAGGCCCGCGCCAGCCGCAAGCGACAAGGTTATCGCGCCGATCATGGGCGAATCGGGAATCCGTTCGGGGAATATGAATGTCGAAACAGCCGCCATGAGAAAAAGTATCGCATAACCCGCGATCCTGAAAAGCGCCAGCGACGACAACGCCTCCGCCGTGTTTTTCATGTAGCGGCCCAGCGCCACGACCTTAACAACGTCCGCTCCCATGGAGGAAGGGGTCACGACTCCGAGAAAATTGGAAATCCACATTACGCGAGTGATCGCCATGAACGGGGCGTTGATTCCTTTGGCCGCAAGCATCTTTTGCCAGACCCAGGCGGTGACGGCCTGATCAAGTATGAAAGTGACGACAGTGGCAAGTATCCATATCGGCCTTGCGGACAGAAGAGTGTTTGCGAAGGAGCGCAGGTCAACCTTCCAGACGATGACCGAGATTATGCCCAATGATACGGCCAGTTTCAGCCACCACAGGCGGGAAGTTTTCGAGTTGGCGTCGGCGGGAATTTCGCTCATGCCGATGGAGTGGCCCTATGGCGCGCGCCGCTATGTGACGCCTTTTCCCATGCGAAGATATTCAATATTGACGCGCCTTATGGATTCGATGTTCGGGGGATTATACATCATGGCCCCCGTCTGCGGAATCCGCGTCGCCGTATTTTTCCCGCTTCCATCTGTATGGCAAGTCCACGATAACGCCGGGTTGGGTGGCTGTCCCAAGAAGTCGCAGAGCCGCCAGAAGGATGGTTCTCTGCTGGTTGACGGCTCCCGGTTCGCCAAGAGGATGGCCGTAAGGCCATTTGAGGAAAACGGAACGGGGTGGTTTCACCTCCTCCGTGAATTTGCGGACAATAGATATCCCAACCGTGGGTATCCCCTCCGACTCAAGAACACGCTGGATCAGTCCACCGGACCGATTGCACAACCCTCAGCCAGGGGTGACAAGCGCGGCGTCAACGCCGTCTTCCTTAAGCATGCGGGTGACCAGCGGCGCGCTTTCGCGGACCAGTATTTCGATCTGCGCGTTTTCGATATGT
>JADGAO010000028.1 GCA_015231995.1 Nitrospinota bacterium
GAAGTTGAAATCCGCCCCGATCTTCGCGCCGCATTTCACGCAGAAACGGTCATCCCCGGCAATCGGCGCCGCTCCGCGCCGTTCCGCTTTGGAGGACACTCCTGCTTCCAGTTCGTCTATCTTTCCAAGCAGGGCGACGGCGTCCGACTCGAACCTTGTTTTCATCTCCTGATAGTCGGCGTCGTCTATCTTCCCCATCTTGTAGTCGAAGTCCAGGTCTTTTAACGCGATGTACACCGCCTCTTTTTTGTATAGCAGGTCGGTAAGCTCGCTCTCTTCCACTCCGGCCCCGGCCACCTGCGCGGCGCGGCGGTTGTAGAGCGGATAGGCTATGAACAACAGTGTCAACGCCAGTATCGCGATTTCGGTTATCAGTATCATGTTCCGGTCAATCCTCGAATTCCGATAGCTCTTTTTTCATCCGCTCCGCCAACTGGCCGCCGGAGCCTGCGTCTGGCTCCTGCCTGGCGACAGTTTGCGAAACTGCGGGAGACCCGCTACGAGTCCAGCCTTTTATCAGCTTAAAAACCAGCCCACCCACCACAATTATCGCCACGGAAGGGAAAATGTAACCGACAAGGTTGAATCCTTCCTCCTTCGGTTTGGACAAGATTATCTGCCCCTTTTCCTTGACGAAAATGGAGACTATTTCGTCATGGTTTTTACCCTGGACTATGAGCTCTTTTATCTTGTTGCGCGAAGGGATGGCGCTGTCACAGGTTGTGTGCGGACAGGCTTTCACAGTCTGGTTGCACCCGCAAAGGCAGGACATTTCCCTGCAGAGACGGTCGTACAGGACTTCTCCCTCCGGCCCCAAAGGAGCCTCCGCCAAGGCGGACATGGGAGCCAAAATCATAAAGGCGGCCAGCGCCACCGTAATCATTTTCATCTTATTAAACCGTAAAAACATCCTCATGATTCATGATAGCACAGGGATGGATTCCGTGTAGGGGCAGACCTGTGTGTCTGCCCTGTCTCATGCGGGCGAGCACGCAGATTCGCCCCTGCAATTACAAAAACGGCGCGAAAGCTTATTCAGGCCTCCGCGCCGCCTATTTTAAACTCGGTCAGTTCTTGAGCATAGCGCCCAAGGTTTCGCCGAACTCCTTGGGGTCAACCTTCGTGCCGTAAATCTGCTTTGCGATGACTCCGCCTTTAGTGACGGCGGTGAGCATGGTTATATGAGCCCATATCTCTTCTTTTGACGGGGCGTAATAGAAGCCGAAAGCCTCCGTCAGGGTCTTCACTGTGTTTTTCTCCGCAAGGCCGAACGTCCAGAATTTCGGATCGCTCGTAAAGCTCTGGGAGTAGTCTTTTATCCTCTTCACGTCGTCGCGCTCCGTGTCGAAACTTAACGTGAGAAAGCGGTATTTGTCGCCATGTTTATCCTTGACCGACTTGGCGGCCTTGACCATGTTGGCGGTAATCGTCGGGCAGATGTGCGGGCAGTCGGTGAAGATGAACGCCACGAAGAACGGTTTGTCGAAGAACTCTTTAAGCTTCACCTTTTTCCCGTCCTGATTGATGAACGTAAGCTCCCCGTCGAGCTTGGAGCCCACTTTCGCCTCGGCGTTGGGCATCCATTTCATCATTCTTTTCTTGAGTTCGTCCTCGGAAGGCATCTCGTGGCCCTTATGGGCGGCCGGGTCGTCCTGTCCATGCTTCATCATGTCGTGGCCGGGAGCCTGGCCGTGCTGGCTGTGATCCATCTGCGCCTGCGCCTGGCCCGTGAAAAACAGGATCGCGCCCCCAAACATCATCGGCGCCGCTAACTTCATCAATCCGTGCAACATCGAAATCGTCTCCTTTTTCCAATTCCGAAAATTTTAATTATACCCCAATCCGGGAATACAGGTGTAACCAGCTTCGCCTGTTTTATGCTCGGCGGGGTGTTTTAGCCCTGGAAGGGGGCGTCCCGCCGTCCTATCAGCTTAAAGAGGGGGGGTGACATCCCGCTGAGGCGGGACTCAAACACCCCGGACAGCGCATAATAACACCCTAGTGTAAACAAACTCATTTTGTAGCGTTGAACAGCCTGACCTGTTTTTTATCTAAGCACTCTCGTCCCCTTGTCGTCAATCCGTTTTGTGACTCCTGTTTTGTCGAAATATTCCAGCAGGTCTATCGCCACTTTCCGGCCCGTCTCCAGTATGTCCCGGTAACGTGCGGTGGTGACGGAACCGGCCGTTTCCAGTTCGCCAAGCAACCTGGCTTTGGCGGAAGCGAAAATTTCCGCATGAAACGACAGGTCGGGCGACACGCTTACTATCTCTCCCCGTTCGATGAGTGAACGGGCCATTTTCGCCGCATCGGAACGCTTCAAACCGGCGTTTTCATAAATCTTTTCCGGCTTGGGCGGGTTAAACCCTCCCTTCAGGAACTCGGCGAGTATGGCTTTGCGCGCCCGCTCCGCCGAAGGATCGAAAACCGCCGTCCTGCCGGGAACCCGCAGGGCCGACCCGTAATATTCCAGAGCCCCGCCTGCGACGGCTTTCCGTATCCACCATCCCGCCACGGCCTTGTGAACGCCCGGCAGGACGGCCACTGCAAGCTGTGGCTCTTCCATCCCTACAATCGAAGGATTCTCGTGGTGAAACCGTTCGACCCGTTCCTTCAACCGGACGATCAGTTTTTCCCCCTCAACTGCGTCGCAGAGATAAGCATCCCCGCCCACCTCGAAAATCGAGGAGCCTGGAATCTCCGAGACGATCTGCTGTATCGTCTCGCGTGGCATGTTAAAAATGGAGCCAAGCTCCGCTGATGGGACTCCAGACGGGTTTTCGGCTACGAGGGCCGTGATCCCGGATTTTGCGTTTTTGAGCGCGTCAAACGTCGCCTTCCGCGCCTTCATGCCCCTGCGCCCAATTAACGGGCCGCCGGGGAGCAGAACGACGCCGCCACCCACCGTCCCGCTGGCCGATGGGGAGCGCAATATGAACCTATCGCCGTTGATGAGGTTTAACGGCCCTTTGAACCTTATCTGGGCGACGCTTTTTTCGCCCGGTTTTATTTCCGAACCGGCCATCAGGAAAACCTCGCAAAACCGCTCCGCCGTGTGCGCGTGCAGTATGTACGACTTTCCATGCGCGATCGGAAGCTCCGAAAGCCTGTGGCACGCCACTTCTGAGATGAAGTTCTGACATTCCACAGCGATCGCAGGATGCAAAATCACATACCCCCGGCCCACTCCCGCTTTTTCCGGGCCCGCCACGTTTAGCGCAACACGTTCGCCCGCCCTCCCCTCCTGCGCCTGCTCCCCGTGTGTCTGGACGGAACGCACCCGCGCCTCCGCCCCGCCGGGAGAGAAGACAAGCCGGTCGCCAGCCTTCACAGTTCCGCCGTTGACGGTGCCGGTGACGACGAGCCCATGCCCTTTCATGATAAAAACGCGGTCAACGGGCAGACGGAAATATGCGTCGGCCCGCCGGGATGTTGGAGTGGCGAGTATGCGATACAGCTCTTGTTTAAGATCGGCGATCCCCATGCCTGTCACGGACGAGCAGGGGATTATTTTCGAACCTTGCAGAGAAGAGCCGCTGAGGAGTTGTTCAACGTCGGCGACTGCAATCTTCAAAGCGTCGTCATCAACAAGGTCGGCTTTTGTAATCGCAACGACACCCCTGTTAACGCCGAGAATATCTAGTATCGCCAGATGTTCCGCCGTCTGCGGCATCACAGCATCGTCCGCAGAGACCACGAGCAGGGCCGCATCCAGCCCGGTGGCGCCCGCCGCCATATTGTGGATGAACTTGGCGTGGCCCGGCGCGTCAATGATGGAGGCGACGCCGACGCCGGGGATGTCCATGTGGGCGAACCCCAAATCTATGGTGATGCCACGGCGTTTCTCTTCTTTAAGCCTGTCGCAATCAGTTCCCGTGAGGGCGCGCACAAGGCTTGTCTTGCCGTGGTCTATATGCCCGGCGGTTCCGATAACGCAATGGGCGTTTTTCATCTATCGGTAAAAGCCCGTCCGGCTCAGGCCTGCGGCCTGTTTCTTCGCAAAGGAATCCGCACATGGAACGTGGAGCCATGCCCCTCGCCGCTTGCCACGCTTATCGTGCCGCCATGCAGTTCCACATACCCTTTGCAGATGGCAAGCCCCAGCCCGGAGCCTGGCTCCACACCCTGCTGGGTTCTTTTCAACTGTTCAAACTTCCCGAACACCGTGTCGCGCTCCTCGCGTGATATGCCAGGCCCCGTGTCGGAGACCATGATAAGAACGTGGCCATCCTCCGTCCTTTTGGCGATGTGGATGGAGCCGCTTTTCGGGGTGAATTTTATCGCGTTGCCTATAAGGTTGTTCATGACATGCAGAAGCTTGGAGGCGTCGCCTTCCATGACGGTTTTCTCCCCCATCGAAAGAGTGACGGATTGCCCCTTCTCATGCGCGCCGAACTCCATGGTCTTCACGCTTTCTTCTATGATGTCGTCAACGGCCAGTTCGTCGTATGTTATCCGCGCCGCCCCGGCCTCGATCTTGGAAACGTCGAGTATGTCGTTGACCAACTGCATGAGCCGCCCGCAGGAACGCAGGGACGTGGACGTCTCCCTTTTGAACGCCGCCCCCTCCGGCGATGACTGGATGAGCTTTAGCATCCCGCTTATCACGCCAAGCGGCGAACGTATGTCGTGCGACACCACCGCAACGAACTCGTCCATGCGCCTGTTAAGCTCCTCGAGCGAGCGGTTCTTCGCCTCCAGCTCCGCGGCGTGCAGGGCCTTTTCCTCCGCGCGTATGAGCCGCCTGTTGGCCTGCGTCATAAGCGACCCGCCAAGGACAAGTATCAACGTGACGAGGAAAAGAAGCATGACCGATTGCCAGAAGCTTTTGTTTAGAAGCATCTCCGCCTCGTAGCCCGGCGCGGCCACCGCAAGGCTCCACACCTGATCGAGTATCCGCACCCTGGCCGTGGACACGAACCACTCGTTGCCTCCCAGCGATAACTTGAAAGCCGATCCCGTATTATCCAGAGGCGCCCAGCCGGGGACTTTGGAGCCTTTTACGGCCTTGTCGAACCCGTCCTTGAAATGCCCGATATCGGCGCCTGTCCCATAGGCGCTTTTCACGAAAGACTCCATACGGACGTTGTCCGCAAGAATGTCTCCGCCTTCCGTAGACAGCCACGCAAAACCGGACTGGCCCACGCGCACCGGGTCCACCAGCCTTAACGCAAGGTCGCCAGCGCCGACAAGGGCCATTATCATGCCGGAGGTATAGATGCCGCTGGCCTTCGGTTTTATTTTTTTCTCGTCCGCGACTTTGCGGAAAATGGGAGTGCCCAGAGCTATCCCCCTGTATGTCGGGGAGACGAACATCCTGTGGGAGACGTTCACGCGCCACAACGGCATCGTCTCCTGGAAAAACTCCTCGATGAACGGCTTGACCCCGCTTGGGTCGGGGTCTTTGGTGACCATGAGGGCCGTCTGCCCGGCGTCGTTGAGCAGGATCATGTGCGAGATGGCTTCCTTGTGTTTTGCGATTACGCCACGGAAGGCCAGGTCCGCCTCTGGAGCGCGGTAGTTCTTGACCACGTCTATTTCGGTCAGCAATAAAAGCTCGCTGATCACCCCTTCGAAGAATATCTGGGTGGATTTGGCGGAGGACTCCGCAAGGAACGAAAGGTTTTTAGTGAAAGATTTCTCGTTCTCGGCTTTGACCGTCTTATTGAGGCTGAAAGCCAGCCAGAAGACGAGAAGCAGGAACAGCGAGACCACAAGCCAGATCGCGGTTATGTAGGCACGTTCGCTCCAGGCTCCGGGATGTGGCCCCTCTTCCTCGCTCACTTGTCCTCTCCATCCCTCTCCTGCCCAGACCTCCTGCCAGACGGCTTGCGGAAATTGAGCCTTATCGGGGTGAGGCCGAATTCGCCCTCTTCCCTTATCCTGTTGGCTATGTAACGGCGGTAAGAGAAATGCACGTCGTCCGGCGAGTTCGTCATCAGCACAAACGACGGCGGCTTGACGGACGCCTGCGTGGAGAAATAGATTTTGACGCGCCGCGCCCCTGCGAGCGGCGGGGTCTTGCGTTCCACCGCCCGCCCGACGATGTCGTTGAGCGAGGAGGTGGAGATGCGTTTGGCGTATTGCGAGTACACGTCCACAGCCGCAGAAAGTATCTTGTCCACCCTCTGCCCCGTCATGGCGGAGACGAAAACCACAGGCGCATGGGCGAGGAACTTGAGCTGTTGGCGAATGGACTCTTCCACCCGCAGGGTTGATTTGTCGTCTTTTTCCACCGCGTCCCATTTATTGACCACGATGACGCACGCCTTGCCAGCGTCGTCTATCAGCCCGGCTATCTTCGCCTCCTGCACAGCCGCGCCTTCGATGGCGTCAATCACCAAAAGGACGATGTCCGAGCGTTCGATGGCCTTCATTGCCATGATGATCGAATATTTCTCAAGCTTGGCGGAGACTTTCGACTTCCTGCGTATTCCTGCCGTGTCTATCAGCGTCCACAGCCTGCCGTCGGGAGTGGTGAACGAGGAATCCACCGCGTCGCGCGTGGTGCCGGGGATATCGCTAACCACCATGCGCTCGCCACCAAGGAGACGGTTGACCAGCGACGATTTACCGACGTTCGGCTTGCCGGCGACCGCAAGACGGATGACGCTGTTCGGCTCCTCGTCCTCCGGCTCTTCCTCCGGCGAGACGGTAATCAGAGCGGCGGAAAGAAGGTCGCCTACGCCTATGTTGTGTTCCGCGCTGATAGGATATACGCCCGCAAAACCGAGCCGCTCGAATTCCCCGGCGCTCCCTTCCATGAAGGGGCCGTCCATCTTGTTGACCACGGTGAACACGCGTTTGCCGCTTTTGCGAAGACGTTGGGAGACGATCTCGTCCAGGGAGGTCAGCCCTGCGCGGCCGTCCACCACGAAGAAGATTATGTCGGCCTCTTCGACGGCGACCATGGCCTGTTCGCGGGCCTTGACCATTATGACGCCGTCGTCGTCCGGGTCCAGCCCGCCGGTGTCCATGACGCCGAATTTTTTGCCTTCCCAGACGGAGAATGCGGCTATCCTGTCCCGCGTCACGCCCGGCGTATCGTCCACAATGGAGGGCCTGCCCCCGACGATACGGTTGAACAGCGTGGACTTGCCTACGTTAGGCCTTCCTGCTATGGCTATGTAAAACATGAAGAGTCGCTCATCAAACTAATTATTTTACACCAATAGGGCCGCATAATTTAAAATTCATATTTTAACCGGTTCCTGGAGGCGATTATCAGTGAGCGTTGACATCAAGGCCATTAGCGAGACCATCGCGGAAAAGTCGCGATTTGTGGAGCGTTTGTTCAACGAGGTTGAAAAAGTCATAGTCGGCCAGCGGGCGATGATAGAGGGGATGCTGACTGCCATCCTCTGCGGCGGACACATACTTATAGAAGGTGTGCCGGGGCTTGCCAAGACCCTTTCCATACAGACACTCGCCCACGCCGTGCAACTTGGCTTCAAACGGATACAGTTCACGCCCGACCTGATGCCCGCCGACCTCACCGGCGCGGAGGTCTATAACGCAAAAGAGGCTGTGTTCAGCACTCGCAAAGGGCCGCTTTTCTCCAACATAATCCTTGCCGACGAGATCAACCGCGCCCCGGCCAAGGCCCAAAGCGCCCTGCTGGAGGCGATGCAGGAGCGGCAGGTGACAATAGGGTCGGAGACGTTCCGGCTCCCCGACCCGTTCATCGTGCTGGCGACGCAGAACCCCATCGAACAGGAAGGCACATACCCACTGCCCGAAGCGCAGGTGGACAGGTTCATGCTAAAGCTGATCGTCACCTACCCGACGCCCGAAGAGGAGATGTCCATCGTCAAACGCAACTCTTCCGGCGTTTCGCAAACGGTGGATCCTGTGGTTACGCCGCAGGAGATTATGGAAGCCAAAGGCGCGATGGATCTCATCTACATTGACGACAAGATCATCCAGTACATCATCAACATCGTCGGCGCTACGCGGCGGCCTTCGGACTTCGGCCTCAACCTCGACAGGCTCGTCCAGTACGGCGCGTCGCCGAGGGCTTCCATCTACCTTACGAAGCTGGCCAAGGCGAACGCGTTCCTCAAGCACAGGGGCTATGTCTTGCCCGACGACGTGAAAAAAGCGGGCCACGACGTATTGCGCCACAGGGTCATCCCCACCTACGAGGCTGACGCGGAGAACGTAACGCCCGACGACATCATCTCGAAAATCTTCGACACCGTGGAGGTGCCGTAGGAGGGAGGAGAGCTTTGGGTAAGTATATATGGGCAAGTATATAATTGACGCTCGGCGGGGCGTTCTTCACCCCGCCGTCTTCATAACGCCGGCGTCCCGGCGGCATTCCGGCAGGATGCCGGAGACGCGAAATGCCAGGAGTCCAAGGTGAAGAACACCTCTTTGTCCCCCGAAGTTCGGGGGACCGCAACGCAGTTGCGAGGGGGTTTAATTAAACCCCTCCGGCGCGAGTACGCGCCACCTCCCCTTGCTAAGGGGAGGGAAAAGGATGGCGCCTTCGCTTCGCCAAACCGATGAAAAAAGACAAAACCCCGGAACGAGGGGCGCAGGCGTCGTTGGCGGAAATCCTGGGCAAAATCCGCCTGGTCGAGATACGCACGAAAAAAGCCGTCACCTCGCTTTTCTCCGGCGAATACCATTCCGCCTTCAAGGGCAAGGGAATGGAGTTCCACGAATCGCGCCCATACCAGCCCGGCGACGACGCGCGGAGCATGGACTGGATAGTCACTGCGCGGGCGGGCGAGCCTTTCGTAAAGACCTTCCGCGAGGAGCGGGAACTTACAATGATGATCCTGTTCGACGTCTCCGCGTCCAACTCGTTCGGCTCGCGTGGTGATGGTTTCAAGTCGGAAGTCGCGGCGGAGCTTTGCGCGACGCTGGCTTTTTCGGCCATGCGCAACAACGACAAGGTTGGGGTAATAATGTTCACGGACGGGATAGAGCTTTACGTCCCGCCGCAAAAAGGCAGGTTCCACTCGCTCCGCATAATCCGCGAGCTTTTCTTTTTCGCGCCGTCGGGCAAAGGGACGGACATAACGTCCGCGCTCGATTACCTCAACCGCGTCGTGAAAAAACGGGCCATCGTCTTTCTCGTTTCCGACTTCCGCTCCGACGGGTACGAGAAGGCTCTCAAAGCCACTTCGCGCAAGCACGACCTCATCGCCGTCCGGCTAAAAGACCCGATGGAAGAAGCCATGCCGCCAGCTGGAATATTGGCGATGGAAGACGCGGAGACAGGCTCCACGGTTGTCGTCAACACGAGCGACAGATTCCTGATGGAAGAGTATCGCCGCGCTGTGGCGGTGGAGAACGAGGAGCGCAAAAGCCTTTTCGCGTCGGCTGGAGTTGACGAGATAGTGATAGGCGCGGATACGCCGGGGATGGAGCCGCTCGTCGCTTTCTTCCGGGGCAGGCAGAGGATCAGGAGGTTCGGATGATCCGCGCCCTCGCGCTTGCGGCTCTTCTCTTGTGGCCCGTTATGGCGTTGGCCGACCAACTGGCCGTGGAGCCGAACAGCGCGCCGATTGGGACGAACATCCGCCTTACGCTTACCGTTGAGTTGGGGAAAGGCGAGAAAGCCCTCCCGCCTTCGGGAATAAAACTGCCCAAGGGCGCGGAGCTTGTCACCGTACATCCCCCAAAAACCGCACCGAAAGAAAACGGCGGGCAAACGCTCTCGCAGACATACGAAATAGCGATGTGGGAGGTTGGGAAAACCTCCATACCTGAAATCGAGTACACGGTCGTATCCGCCGACGGCAAGGAAGAGAAGCGCCACGCAGGGCCGGTGGAGCTTGACATCAAATCCGTGCGGACCGACCCCGCCACGGCGGACAAACCCAAAGACATAAAACCGCCGGTTGACGTTGAGTTGCGCTGGGGGGATTACGCATGGGCCGCGTTGGCCGCGCTGGCTCTGGCGATAGCCGCCTATTTCCTTTACCGCAGATGGAAAAACAGGCCGCAAAAGCCGGTTTCCGCGCCTCTCACTCCACCGGCTCCAGCCCGTCCGCCATATGACGTGGCTTTGGAGAAGTTGGAAACGCTTAAACGCGACGACCTGTTTGGAGCAGGACGCGGGCGTGATTTCTTTTTCCGTCTGTCGGATATCCTGCGCGAATACGTGGAGGGACGATACGGCCTACTTGCGCTGGAACGCACGACGGCGGAGCTTGAACGGGAGTTCGGCCCCAGTTACGCGCCCGATCATGCGCGAAATGCTTTCCTCTCCATGTTACGCGCCTGCGACATGGTGAAGTTCGCAAAGGTCGAGCCTGTAAAACTCCAGGCGGACGAAGCTCTGGAAAAAGCCTTGATGTTTGTGGAATCCACACGTCCAGCCCCTCCAATCCCAACTGCGGACGCAAAATGAGATTCGCCGAACCGCTATATCTGCTGGCGTTAATCGCCCTTTTGCCGTGGATATTTTATTACTTGAAAAAGGGGCGCGTTAACTCGTTGCGTTTCTCCGACACCCGGCTTGTCACCCGTCTGATCGCTTACAGGAAACCTCTGCTTTACGTCCATCTGCCGTTCGCATTGCGGATACTGGCGGTGGCGCTTGTGATAGTGGCGCTTGCAAGGCCGCAGACGGGATACCGCGAGGAAGAGGTCGTCTCTCGCGGGATAGACATAATGCTCACGCTGGACATATCCTCCTCGATGAGCGCGTCGGACTTCAAACCAAGCAGGTTGAGCGCGGCGAAGGATGTGATAGCCGAGTTCATAAAAGGGAGGAAGAACGACCGGATCGGTCTGGTGGTTTTCTCCGCCCACGGTTTTACCCAATGCCCGTTGACTCTGGATTACCCGGCGTTGCTGACCCTGCTGAAAAACGCCAACATCGGCATGATAGAAGACGGCACGGCCATCGGCATGGCGCTGGCCACCGCAACGTCGAGGCTCAAGGACTCCAAAGCCAAAAGCCGTATCGTGATACTGCTCACCGACGGGATGAACAACCGTGGCGCCGTGGACCCGGAAACAGCCGCGAAAATAGCCAAAGCGGTGGGCGTGAAGGTTTACACGATAGGCGTGGGCAGGGAAGGAGTTTTTTACCAGACGGTAAACGACCCACGCTTTGGGGAGCGACGGGTGCAGGTGCGAACGGAGATTGACGAGGCCCTTTTGCGCCGGATAGCGGAGCTGACGACCGGCAAGTTCTTCCGCGCCCAGGACGAGGCGGCCCTTACGGCCATATACGAGGAAATAGACAAGCTGGAGAAGACGGATATCAAAATCAAAATCCACGCTCGATACACCGACTGGTTCATGTGGCTGTTGGCTCCGGCGATCCTGCTGATGGCTCTGGAGTTGATCCTGCCCGCGACAAGATGGAGGGTTTTGCCGTGAGACTTCACGATCCGCAATGGCTTTACGCGTTCCTGCTGATCCCCGTAATCGTTATTTTGGCGTGGCGTGGCGTGAACGTAGCCCGACGGATAATGCTCGGCTTCATGTCGGACAAGACGGCCTCGAGGCTTACGCCGGGCGGCGCCTGGTTCGCCAGAAAAACAAGAATCGTGATTATATCCACAGCCATCGCCCTGTCGGTCATCGCGCTTGCGCGTCCGCAGTATGGGGTAAAGCCGGTGACGGTCACTAGAACCGGCATTGACGTGATGATAATGCTGGACACGTCGCGGAGCATGGCCGCGCGAGACATACGCCCCAGCAGGCTGGAGCGGGCGAGAATCGAGCTGACAAGGATAGTGACCGCGCTGGAAGGCAACAGGATGGGGCTGATCGCTTTCGCGGGCGAAAGTTTTGTCGAATGCCCGCTGACCACGGACATCGCCACGCTACGCCTGTTCCTCGACAGTCTCGACACGTCGTCCATCCCCGTTCCCGGAACGGCCATCGGCAAGGCCATAAAGACAGCCGTCACAGCCATCGGCGCAAGCAAAGCCAAAACGAAAGCGGCCATACTCGTCACCGACGGGGAGAATCTCGAAGGCGGGCTTGACGAAGCCCTGGACGAGGCGGTGAAAGCGGGAATCGTTATATTCCCTGTCGGCGTCGGGTCGGAAGGGGGCGCGCCAGCCCCAGAAGTGGACGACAAGGGAGCTATCACCGGATACAAAACGGATTCGGGAGGCGGTACGGTGATAACCCGGCTCGACTCCACGACCCTTCGCAGGATAGCCGACGCGACGGGCGGAACATATTATTCGACCGAGGGGGAAAGCCTCGACCTCGACGAGTTGGTAAAGACGCTAAAGGGGCTGGAGAAAACGGACATCGCCACGCAGGAGTTCACGGAATACGAGGATCGCTACTACCTGTTCGCGCTGGCCGCGCTGGTGTTGCTAATGGCCGAATCGGGCTGGTCTTTATTGTTCCCGCCATCACGCGAGGTGGACAACGCCACGTCCACGAGGTCGGCGGTGTGAAGAACGGGGATATCGTAACCGTTGCGATGTAACGAGTCGGCTAATTGCAGTTGGCACGACGGACATGCGGTGACGACGATATCCGCGCCGGAATTTTTGATGGCGTCCGCCTTGAATTTGCCGATGTCCATGGACATGCCGTAAAACTTCATCCCGAACGTGCCAGAGCCTCCGCAACACCTGTCCGCCCCTTCCATCTCCACGAACTCCACATGGGGCAGGCTTTTTAGCAGTTGTCGCGGCTCTTTGGAAACGCCCATCGCCCGTTTGAGATGGCATGGGTCGTGATACGTCACTTTGAGTTTCCTGCCCGTTCCATCGGCGCCGCCGACGATGGTTTCTATCGAAAGCTCCACAAGAAGCTTCTGGTAGTCCACCACCTTCGCGCAAAACTTCTCCACCTCCGGGTCGCCGGGGAAAAGCTGGCGGTACGTCTCGCCGACGATGGAGCCGCATGTGGCGCATGAATAGACTATCGCGTCCACGTTAAGGGCGTTGAACGTCTCGATGTTCTTTCGCGCAAGTTCTTTGGTCGAATTGACATCGCCGTTGTAATAAGCCGGGGCGCCACAACAGACCTGCGCTTTTGGGAACAACACCTCCACCCCAGCCCGCCGGAGACCCTCTATCACTTTCAACCCAACTTGCGGGAAAGCCATGTCCGTCATGCACCCGCTGAAAAAGGCCACACGTCTAACCGGCTTTCCAACAGGCGTGGCGTATGGTGCGTTAACCTCCGCCACGCGCGATCTTAAATTGCGCTGGAGAAAATCCGGCGTAACCCGTTTCACCCCGCCCTGCGAATACGGAAGAAGCTCCGCAAACCACGACGGCGCGTACTTATAGAAAAGCGCGCTCACCCCTGTGAGTTTGGCGAGGATATTGAGCCTGCCCGGATGCGGAAGCATGTGTTTGAAGATGAATCCGGCGATGGGGCCAGCCCCTTTTTTCTCGTAAATCTCCGCGCGGGCGGCGGAGAAAATCTTCATCGTCGCCACGCCTGATGGACATGACGTCTGGCAATTCATGCAGGAGAGGCACTGGTTGAAATCGTTGGCGATCCTGTCGGTAAGCTCCGTCTCGCCGTCCAGCACGCCCTTTGCGAGGCGTATTTTGCCACGCGCCACGAGGGTTTCGGAGATGGAACTCTCGTAGGTGGGGCACCCCGCCTGGCATGTGGCGCACTTGGTGCATTTGTCTATTTCGCCCCGGACAGCCTCCAGGAACTCGTATTTTAAACCGCTCACAACCCTAACCGGATACACAACGTCATGATTACCATAGTGGGACAAAACGGACGGGATGGCAACCCGATTCAGGCGAGGTAACGCGCCCGCCTACTTTTTGGATGGAACCTGCCGCAACATCGCTTGGTGGGTGGTTATCAGGCCGCCTCCGCCGGAACGTTCTATCAAATCCACAACAACAGGCATGAAAGACTCTATCTTCGCCTGTTCATCGGCTATCTCCACGACGAGCGGCAAATCCTCCGAAAGCCGGAGTATTCGGGCCGTATGAGTTTTCCCATCCTGCCCGAAGCTTTCTATCCCGCGATAAACAGCCGCGCCCATCAGCCCGGCCTTTTTCGCCTCCAGCAGTATCCGCTCGTAAACAGGGGTTCCGTCCACCCTGTCCGCCTCGCCGACGCTCACGCGCAGGATCGCCCCATTCACAAAACCGCCAGCGCTCATACTATCCTCCCCGCCACCATGCCAACCCATGTCGCCATAAGGCATGTGAAAAGCGACCCGAAGGCGTTGGCCCCGGCCTTGAGCATAAGCCCGTCACGCGCCAGCGCCAGCGTCTCGAAAGAGAATGTGGAAAACGTGGTGAACCCGCCCAACACGCCTATCGTAAGGAAAATTTTGAACTGCGGATTTATCGTGAACCGGCTCTCCGTCAACTCCATGATAAGCCCGATGAGGAAACATCCGGCGACGTTAACCGCCAGCGTGCCGTATGGGAAACCCGTTCCAAGCCGCTCGTACACGGAACCGGCGGCGAAATAACGCGCCATCGAACCCAACGCCCCGCCAAACGCGACGGCCAGATAGCTGGACACCCTCCCGTCACATCCCGGAGGTAAGCGAGTTAAGCGACTCGGCAAGCTTGCGGAGCCGTTCGCCGTTGGGGCCGGGCATGGTGGCGGCCATCTCGTCGAGCGTGACGGAGCGCTCCGAAAGCCCGGTGCGAATCTGAAGCCTCTGGCTCTGGAGTAACCTGCTTTTCAGGTCGGAGACGGAGTTGCGCGTGTCGTTTATCGCGCTCTGGTTGCTGGCGACGGTGGAGCCTAACGCGCCCACCTCGCTGGCGTTTCGAAAGGCGGCGACGGCAAGGACGATTGTCACAAGCAGGGCGAAGATCGAAAGGCCCGCCGCAGTATAGGCGATTTTGTGCGTAAAATCCGCTCCTCTGGCCGGTTTAACTTCCGCCATCGGCTCCCTTACGGGAGGGACAGGTTGCGTTTTGCCAGCAGGTTCGGCGGGCGCGTCCTCGTCTTCATCTGATTCGTGAGCGGGCTGTGGCTCCTGAATTTGTTTGGCCGCAGTGATGGGGGTGACCGACGCAAGTCTGCTTCTCTCTTTTTCGACCGGAGCCTCCGCCGCAGGAGCTTCCGGCTCCGGCGTTTTGGAGGAAGCCGGGACAGGCTCGCGCGTGAAGGAGTCCAATATTTCATCGAACTGCGCCTGGGTGATGACGGCGATGGGGCTTTTCACATCCACGCCTTTTTCCGCAAGCAGGCCGATAACTTCGCCCACACTCATGTTGAGCTTGGTGGCCGCTTCGTAAACGCGCATTTCACTCATCAACGATTCCACTCAAATTAGAGAACGATAAAACCACGAACCGGTATTTTAGCTTAAAACCAGAGTTTCAAACAATGGCCCCGTGTTTTTAATGAGAGGCGCAATCACACGTTGATGGGGAACTTTGCGACTGAAGGATATGTTTTGTCATCCTGAGGGAGCCTCTGCGACCGAAGGATATGCTTTGTCATCCGAGGGAGTCCGTTTTTTGTCATCCTGAGTGAGGCTCTGCGAGCGAAGGATCAAAGTGGAATAGAACATTCTTTAGATAGATGCTTCACTTCGTTCAGCATGACATGACAACTTCGAAATTCGAGCTAATTAATATCCAAATCCAGCCTTCTTTTTGAGGGAGGCTGTTTCACCGACGGAAGCGGCGTGAGCGTAGCCGAAGCCGATGGACGGTCCGGGGCGGTCTGCGGCGGTTGATTAGCCACAGGACGGTCTGCGACGGTTGGAGCAGGGATCGCGCCGACGGCCGGTTTGGACGGTTGGATGGAAGTTCTGTTGGGAATGTTAAGCTCGCGTATAAGCGTCTGTCCGTCGTAATCCAGAACTTTTAGGGATATCGCCCCGGATACGGGAGTTATTTTCAACGTAAACTTCTTTTTCACGGAGAACTGCGCCGTCAGAAATTTTTTGACCACCTCCGCAAAGACCGGGGCGTTAACCTGCTCGGCTTCGGGGAAAACGGCCATGACGCAATCCAAGAGCGTTTCCGCATATTCGGAAATGCTCTCTTTTTCGATTATGGATATTTCCGTGGGGAAATATGTCAGGTCGATACTCTCCAGCCCTCCATGAGTGGAAAGCCACTTGATCACGGCGGGTTTGCGGAACATCAGCCCGTTACCGGTGTTTTTGACGATCTCCGAAACGCGCTCCATCTCCGAAAGGGTCTGCCGCCTTTTGTTGGGGCCGAATGGGTGGCGCTCCATCGCGGTATCCGCGATTATTATCTTGAGAAGAAGCGTCACATCGTCAATGGCGTCCATGTTGAGCCTGTAGCGTTCCGGTATCCCCGCCTTCGACATTTCCGCGTAGGCGAAAACCCACGACATTTTGAGCGCAAGCCGGAGCCTCTCGTCATACATCTCCCCCTTCTCTTTGAAGAGGTTGTTGAGTTCATTGAACAGAGGGCCTTCATGAAGCCGTCCGGCGCCGGACCTGGTTTTTATGATCTCCGACTTTATAAGATGGTTCGCCGAAAGAATGCCCTTCCCCATACTGGCCGACAGGGCGCGCATTTTCATTTCAATGCGCTTTCTCGAGTCCCAGCCGGTGGGGCGGTCATTGAAGGCCTCCACGTTGAGCATTAGCCATAAAGCTTCCATACACAGCTTGGGCACGCGCCTGTAACCGTCAAGAAAAACGGCAAAATAGCGTTCGGCGGAAAATTCCGGGTCGTTAAGCGATTCCGCCTCGGTGATAACCTCCCCTGCTTTCACCACGAAATCCATGACATATGCGGGGGCGGCGTCTCCGTTTTCAAGGAAATCGTTCTTCTGGAAAAATACGGAGGCGAGTTTCTTGTTGGATATGGCTTTTGTGATGTCGGACTTTGACACCACACGGGTCCCCGATACGTTCAGCTTTTCGCGCCTTGCGGCGTCACGCGCAAGGACGGCGGCTTTTTGATCCAGAAGTTTGTTATCAATAGCCGCCTTTTCCTGTTCAGCCTCAAGCCGGGCGCGTTCGGCGCTCTGCCTGCGAATCTGAGCCTCATGAAGGCTTTTAGCTTCGATCTCTTTCAAAGCTTCCGCGGTTTTGAGCGCTTCTTCCGCCCTGCGAAGCCTTATTTTTTTCTCAAAAGAATCGGGAGCCATAGCCTTGCCTGTCAATCCTTATATAAAAACCACCGGATACTCTGAATGGTACTGAGAGTCTTGTGCCAAGATGACTGGAATATTTGTTCGTTATCAGTCAAACCCTGAGGCTTTCCCAATACGCAACAAAAGAGAGCATCCACTTTTAACTTCATATTATACACATATTTGATTAAAATTCAAGCATAATATATTTGACACAATTCGTTCCATTTTATTGAGAAAAAACCAGGCTCCACGCCTACATGAAAGCTTATCGGAAGATGCAACTCCATACATAAATATTTCAAGACATTTTGAAAATAAAACCTCAAATATACTGGAAAGTTTTATGCCAGAAGGTGTGGGTTTCTGATCGAATAATTCCGAAAACCGAAGTTAGGGCGAGATTGCTTCGCGGAGTTCACCCTGAGCTTGGCGAAGGGCCTCAATGACAACAAAGGCTCCGCATTTTGTCATTGCGAGGAGCGAAGCGACGAAGCAATCTCTCAGATACATACTCATCCGCGTTCAACTTCGGAATCAGGGATAATTGCGACGGATTAGGGATTGAGTTTTGTTTTGGCAGGCGGATGCGCCTTCGGGGTGAAGCCACCCCCTCGCCGTAAAACGGCGGCCCCACTCTGGCAGGGAGACAAATAAGAGTTGCGATGACTGCGCTAACAAGGCTACAATCCGCGCTTTTTTATATAACTGGAGTACCCTCTCATGGACACGTTACCCAAATGCCCAAAATGCAACTCCGAACTCACCTACGAAGACCGCAGTCTGTATGTATGCCCGGAATGCGGCCATGAGTGGACGAAGGGTGACGCTCATACGGAGCAAGCCGAACCGGCGGAAGCTGTAATCCGCGATGCGGTTGGGAACATCCTTAAAGATGGCGACACGGTCACGGTGATAAAAGATCTGAAAGTCAAAGGGTCGTCCCTCGTCGTGAAGATCGGCACAAAGGTAAAAAACATCCGTCTGGTCGAAGGCGACCACGATATTGATTGCAAGATAGACGGCATTGGCTCCATGGGATTGAAATCGGAGTTTGTGAAAAAGGCGTGAGTGGCGCTGGTTCTATAAGGCCTGATTTCGAAGTTGTTGAGGAGAGATTCTTCGCGGAATTTATCCTGAGCCTGTCGAAGGACTCAGACTGACAGCTTCCTGATTGTCATTCTGAATGGAGCGTAGCGTAATGAAGAATCTCGCAGAAAAGCAATGCGCACGAATGAGTGGCGAGCAGTGCTGTTTGGGGTGTTCCGTCCCACCTTGGTGCGATAGTCATCCCTTATAGAATACAATACATAGACGGGTGTAAAGAGCATAAAAACAATGCAAATATTAGTTGGCAAACAGGTGGCTGATGATTAAGTGCAAATAATATACAGCTATGCTATAGTAGCGCAAATATTTTAGGATGCGCTATGTCCTCTTCTAAGCCAACAAATAAATTATCAAAGCCAACAAAACTCAAGTTTCTCAAGCCTGCCACAGCTGAATGGTGTGCGATTGAGCTTGATGTAGCGGGTTTAGGCGATGACAACAATAAGAATGGGGATCCGACACGCGAAAATCGTGAAGCGCTCAGGGATATGCTACTTGCATCCCTGCAAATGCCCAATCTTGTTGTATTGGCTGGAAGCGGCTCTTCAATTGGAGAAGTTGGCGGCCCATCCATGCAGGATTTATGGGACAAGGCCGTTAAAACCCACAAAGACTGGACTACTGTTTTTGATAAAGTTGGCTACAAAGAAGCTGATACGGACAGGAATATTGAAACGCTTTTGTCCCGTTGTGAGGCGCATCAACAATTAAAAGATGACGAAACAATCAGGAGCTTCATTGAACACTGCAAAAAAATTACTCTTTCCGAATGCTCAAATTTTCTCTCCGATGACAAATTAAAAGGACATTGCACCTTTTTACATCGTCTTTCCCGCCGTCGAGTGCGTGACCCCCGGCTTAAGGTGTTTACTTCGAATTACGATTTATGCTTCGAACGCGCCGCATCGCTTCAAGGATTGATACCCATTGATGGTTTCTCCTTTGCTCGTCCACGTATTTTTAACTCTCGATTTTTTAATTACGACATAGTGCGCCGCCCTAGATTATCGGATGAACATGGTGACTATCTTGAAGGAGTTTTTCACCTCCTTAAACTTCATGGCTCAGTAAATTGGGCTCGTAACGAAAATGGAGCCATAGAAGAGAAAACAAACCCCTCACCATCTGAGGCATGCTTGATTTATCCTGCAAGCGGCAAATATCAACAATCATATCTCCAGCCCCATCTGGAGCTTTTCTCGCAATACCTTGCCAGTTTACGAGAACCCAACACCTGCTTAATAGTCATTGGTTTTGGTTTTAATGACAACCATATGTCAGAACCAATTCTTGCCGCCGTGCGTACAAACCCGCATCTTCGTCTTGTAGTGGTGGATTTTAGGGCTGAAGATTTCATTGTTGAAAAAAATGGATATTGGAAAAAGCTCCATGAGGAGGCTCAAGGTGGAGGAGATGTTTGGTTTATTAACTCTTCATTTAAAGAATTTGCAGAGCAGATACCTGATTTAAAAGCATTAACTCCGGCAGGTCTTCTGGAAAGAGCTATTAAAGCCATTAAATAAAATATAAATCATGGGCAAGTCAGCTAAAGAACCCGAGGATTTTTCAAGCAAGGGAATTCTTCGCCCAGAACTTCGCTTGGGAGTTGTATCTTCAATAACCGCTAGCCTTGTACGCGTTAACCTTAAAGATGCTGGCGCGTCCAGTGGTGAGCATTTTTCGGGTGGACGATATGGGAAAGGCGAAGTTGGGGAATTCGTCCTGATTGAAGGGCAACAAAACCTGTTAATGGGTCGTATTGTCGAGGTTAGATTACCTGAGCGAGAACGCCATAGCATTGGACAAGATTATGCTGGCTCCAGCCAATTGGATGCAATAGGCAACATTCAACTGCTCGGCTCCATATCCATGAATACGTTACAAATCTCAGCAGGTGTAGATGCCTATCCACGTTTAGGGGATCGCGTGTATTCCGCCCCACATCAATTTCTGGCGCTGATTCCGGCTTTAATGGACAGCACAGGCAACGATACGGAACCTCTCAGACTTGAAATCGGCTCGGTTAATGTGGCCCATGAGAGCAAAGTTAGCATTACTCCCGGGAAATTATTTGGCCGACATTGCGCCATATTGGGCGCCACCGGTGGTGGAAAAAGTTGGACTACCGCGAGAATTATCGAAGAAAGCATTAAATATAACGCAAAGATTATTCTTCTGGACGCAACTGGCGAATACAGGGGATTCAGCGATTCAACCATAGAACATTACCACCTTGCTGACCCTGTAGAGAATGCAGCGAATTCAACCCCCTGCAACTTGCCGCCAACAAGTTTCCAGGAATCAGATTTTATTGCCATGTTTGAACCATCAGGCAAGGTTCAAGGGCCTAAATTGAAGGAGGCTATCCGGAGCCTCAGGCTTGTTAGTTTAGAAAAATCCTTAGCTAACAATAAGGGCGTTCTTGTTAAAGCCAACATGCTAAAGAAAGGCATATTCGACGCTGAAAATGGGATTGCTAAAAAATTAGACGATCCAAAGGAACCGTTTAATGTACGTCTTTTACCTTCACAGATACGGGAAGAATGTGTCCATCCGGCGGGTAATTATGGAAAGTATCCAACTAAATGGGGAGATTATGATGAGAATAGTTATAACTACTGCCTCTCTTTGCTTTCCAGAATAAATGTGGTCTTGACATCGCCTGCCTATAAATGTGTTTTTGGGTCTAACTCCGATAACAAATCCATTGCAAATGCTATCGATAGTTTTTCTAAAACGAATACACGATTAATGCGAATCTGCTTGAGTGGGATTCTGCATGAATTCAGTGCTCGTGAAATTATCGCTAATGTTCTTGGTCGGTATTTACTCACAAAGGCGCGAAATGGAGATTTTAAAAATACACCAGTCGTCGTGATCGTGGATGAGGCTCATAGCTTTCTTGGTCGGCATATTGGTACCGAGGATACCTATGCCCGTCTTGATGCTTTTGAGTTGATCGCCAAAGAAGGGCGGAAATATGGCCTTAATATATGCCTTGCGACTCAGCGTCCCCGCGATATTACCGAAGGGGTGTTAAGCCAAATGGGCACGCTTATCGTGCATCGCCTAACCAACGATAGAGATCGAGAAATAGTAGAGCGGGCATGTGGCGATATTGACCGTTCCGCATCAGCTTTCTTGCCAAATTTAAAACCAGGAGAGGTTGCTATTGTTGGCGTTGATTTTCCCATCCCTCTGACAATTCAGATTGAGAAGCCAACTGTAAAACCCCAGTCCGAAGGCCCGAACTATCAAAAGCATTGGCGACTCCCAGCTAATAAGTCTTGAAAAGCATTGTGCATTTTGCCATTTCTACCCCCCCCCTACCTCTTCATCGCCCTGTCCATCTCTCTCTTCGCGTCGCGCGTCTTTATATCCTCGCGTTTGTCATACTCCTTCTTCCCCTTGGCCACGCCTAGCTCTATCTTCGCAAAGCCTTTTTTGAAATAAAGTTTCAACGGGATTACCGTCAATCCCTTCTCGCTGAGGGCGACGTCCAGCTTTTCTATCTGCTTGCGATGGAGCAGGAGCTTGCGC
>JADGAO010000290.1 GCA_015231995.1 Nitrospinota bacterium
AATCCATGAAGCGTCCGCAAGTTTTATCGGCGTGGGCTTGAAACCCAATATCTCAGGGTCAACGATAATCCTTGCGCCTGACACGTCTTCAAGCAGGCGCATGACAGTTTCCAGAGAGGAGCCTGCAAGGTTCATCGAGAGCAGGGGAGGGGAGGCCCGCTGGCCGATGATCTCTTTAACGTTGATGGCTCTTTTTTTCGATTGCGGTTTATTTATATCGGGACGGGGGGTGGCGGAGTTTTCAACCGGGCGAGAGAGCGTGAATTCCGGCGGAATGGGGCCGCGCGTTTCCGGCCCGGCCTGGTACGAAGGGGCGGGAAAGGCGCGCAATAGCGGTCTTTCTACGCGGTCCGAAACGCAGGAGATCGTTTGGACGCAGAATGCAAGAACCGTCAGCGCGGCGATATCAACGCGTTTCATCGGAATCATCCCCCACGCGCCTTACCAGCGTTTTTCCGTTTTTTGCGAACGAAACACTGTCCATCGAGATGACGGTGACCACGGCCCCGTTAACAATGTCGTTCACGGCCACCGTTCTTCCGTTAATCACCGCCATGCTTTTGCCTTCATGCATCATCACCATCTCAACGCAGAGAGAGGGGCCGCTGGATTTTGCGTGTGCGGTTCCGTTTCCGGCCGCTGTAGCGTTTGCGCGTCCGAAGGCGAAAGGGTTTCTTCCCCATTCTTCATCAGCCTCTAAAGGCGAAGCGAAAACGGCGAATAGAGCCAAACCAGTGATTGCGCCTATCCGCATGACCGCATTCACAGCGAGAACGCTTCCATCTCGATTTCCATCTTCAACACGCGTGGATAGCCGGGCGTATCCGCCGCCACATCCAGCCTCCGCACTACCAGCGGCAGATGTGTGGACTGTATCCGGTTCACCAGCGCCGCAAGCTCGCGGAATCCTGTTTCAACTTTCAAAACGATTTTGCTTCGGACGATCTGGGGCTCGTTGTTTATGCGGACCGATTTTGCCGGAGGGGCGCCCGACGTAGCGACATGCCGTTCCGCCATGACGGCTTCTGCGGATATAACCGGCTCCGAACTTATATTGATCTCAGCCACGGAGAGGTTTGCGCCGTTGACGATTGACTGTAAAAAATCCAGCCCGCCACCCTGCGCGCTGTTGGAAGATTTTAGCCTGTCGCTCAATTTGGAAACCTTTTCACGGAGCAGGCCGTTTCTGGCTCTTTGCGCTTCAAGTTTTTTTTCCAACCCCGACAGGCCGGCTACTGCCGAACCGATCCGTTCGATCTCCGATTCGAGAAGGGCGATCGCGAAGTTTTTTTGAGTGTACTTTCCAATTGCAGGCTGTATGGCCGACGCAACCGCGAACCATGCCAGCGTAAGCGTGGCGCTGATAACAAGCGCCTTCTCCCTGCGCGTGAGATTCTTCATCCGCTTGGTGATGATCGCCCTCAATTCAACCCGCTCCTCTCTGAAGGGGCCAGGTCGGCCACTATCTCAAACGAGGTCATGCCGGAACCTGCGGAGCCTGGCGTCTCTTTGCGTAGCCTGCTCAAAGTGACTGACGAAAACAAAGGCGACCCTGAAAGACTGGAAATAAACGCGCTTACACCAGCCGTCATTTCGGCTTCGTTTCCCTTTGCAAGGCCCTCTATTTTCGTGTTTCTGCGTGATTGCGCGTTGCCTACAGCCTGCGTTGCGTCCCGCCGTTCCGCCGATGGCGCGTCCACCTGAAGCCTCGTAATGGCGACATTCTCCGGCGAGTTGGTGGCCAACAGAGTCAAAGCGGCGTGGAGGCCGGGCCTTGGAGAGGAAAGGACTTTTTCAAAAGCTTCGATACGCGATTCCAAAACGGCGTTTTCCGTTTCGACCCTCGAAAGCTCTTCGGCGGCTTTCGCATAGAATGAAGTGGCTTTTTTCATGCCGCCGATTCTCGCTTCAAGCTCCATGATCCGTGAATCCATATTTTTAACTACGAGGTTCGATGCTATCCCGAAACAAAGGGCCACAGCGGTTATCAATCCAAAGGCCAGAGCCGGTTTACTGGTGAACCTGACAGGCTCAGGTTTTCGTGGAGAAATATTTATGGTCTTCCCTTCATCCAACGCCGCGCCGAGCATAATCGCCAAAGAGCTTTTTGCGATACTTTGCGAACCTGAAAACCTGATGGTGAAGTCCCGCGCCGGATCGTAAACATTCACGTCCACGCCAAGTTGGGACGAGAGAATCTCCGGCAATCCGTCTGACTCTTCGGAGCCGAGTATCCAGACCCTCTCGAAGGATATCCCTGTCGTTCTGGCGAGGAAGTCGGCGGATCGGGCGATTTCTTCGGCGAGTGTTTTGTGAAACCCGTTTGTGTCCGCAGTCTTTGGTATCGCCATCTCCCGCATGAAAACCATTTTTCCGCCGGAAAGCGCGTATGCCCCAAACCCCTCGTCGCATACATGGATATAAAGGGCCGGGGCCGGGGTTCGTAATGAAGCCGCATTGATAGCAAGAGCGCGAATCGCAGACGGAACGACGTTTATACCTTTCAGGGCGCCAAACCTCAGTATCCCGTTATCCGCTATCTCATTAAAAATAGTCTCGGGCAGGACCGCGATAAGGGAGTTCATCTTGGGGGAGGCGTTTGCGCCGTCCATGATCCATGCGTCGGCAAGGGCCGAATCGAGGTTGAACGGGGCCAGGTCGCGTTCGGTGTATCGGATTGATGAAAGCAGTTCGCCCTTGGGCATGACCGGAGTTTGCGCAAGCTTCAGGAACACCTTGGGGGAGCGTAGGATGACCCAGGCGGGAATCGTTGAATCCACAGGGTATTCGCCTGCGTCGTTCAATCGTTCAACCGAGATTTCTGGGCGGGCGCCTTTGCGGATGGTTAATAGCGCATGGGTGTTAGCGAACGATATTAGCGATCGGGTTTTGTTTGCGCCAGCCAGCCTGCTTCGGAAAAACATTTTCCCCGGCCTTTTACTTTAAAGTCGGAAAATTCCCCCGCAATGGAAAAAATGCGCGGGATACCGCCCCCATCCACATTTGAGTACCGACGATAACCACCTCATTATCCGGCGTGAAAAAGCTTATACCAATTACGGCAAAATTACAACGCTGAGTCACTTCCAAACGTGGCCGGGATTGTCGCCTTGTTCCTGGTCAACAGATAATAACCACCGAGCATCTTCTTTGGAGCGTCAACATTATACCCGGCGGCTTTAAGTCGCTTATTGAGGCATTCGTTAAGAATCTTCTTCTGATCAGCTCCACGATACAACACCTCTCCTCCGTAATTGAATCCCCCGGCTTCTAACGGGGTAGCCGTAATGAGGGCATAGTCCGCGCTCTCGATAGCGATTGGATAATAGTGGACCTCGTGGTTGAGGATAAGCGACGGCATGGCGTTCTCAAGCGTGGTTACTGACGCGCCAGCGGGGATAGCCTCGCGCAACTCATGGTATCTTCTAAGCGTGTGGCCGATTTGCGTTGCCTGCGGGTCCTTTTTGGGGTCTAGATAATCCCCCAGCATATCGGCAGTCACGGGCCAGACATTTTTCTTCGCATACTTAGTTGAAAAGAAGGGGTCGGA
>JADGAO010000291.1 GCA_015231995.1 Nitrospinota bacterium
GGGCACCTTTCCGCGCTGATCCGCGTGAAGGCCGGGCATTTCAGGATTGAGGATTCCATCCCGCTCGCCAAGATCGAAGAAGGCGGCGAGGATGCGGCAAACGCAAAACTGCTCAGCCTCTCCAACGGGCTTGGCCACCTCTCCCGCGCCGTCATCATCTCCCACGCGGAAGACCGGATACGGAACGGTATGCCGATAGGCGTGTCTGACATCGTAAAATATGACGACATTCCAGGGACGCCATTAGTCCGCGTGGAAAACAAAAACGGCAAGCTGATAGGCGTCGGCGTAAAGAGGGGCGAACCGCTTGCGGGATTCCCTTTCACGAACATACAGCCCAAGAAGGTGATGTTTTAACCCGAATTCCGAAGTTGAACACGGATGACCATGATCTGAGAGATTGCTTCGTCGCTTTGCTCCTCGCAATGACAAATTGTGACGCCTTTGTTGTCATTGCGAGCGATAGCGAAGCAATCTCGCCTAACTTCGGTTTTAGGTTTTAATTCTTCCGCATTGGCCGGGGTGTTTATCGCCTCGGCCTTTTTATATCCCCGGCAGGCTCTCCACTATCTTCACCGTTTCCACGCTCACGGTTAACGCCTGCCCTATCAGGCGGCTGATGTATTGCGGATCGTCTTCGCGGTTCGGGTCGTTGACTATCCCGCTTCGTTTGTCTTCCGTCAACTGATACCGTTCTATCACCCATTCCAACGCGGAACGTGTACCAAGCTTGTACTCGAACGCCTGCGGGGGGATTCCGCCAAGGGTGAGAAAACCGTTATAGACGACGGCGGTTTTGTCTTTGCTCAGGCGCATTTTTTCCACACGCCACGATAACGGCTCTTCCGGGTTTTCGATGAATTCGAGTTTATATTCCGGCTGGTTTTCGTAATTAACGTGCAGATCAGCCAACCGTTCGCCAGCGGTGACGAACGCCCAAAAATCATTGGCGGATTTGACCATCGGTATCCGTGGCAATTCCAGCCGCAGGTTGGCGGAATATTTTTCGCGGTATTCCGGCGAATGCAGTAGGCCGTAAACGTAGTGGAAGATGTCGAGTTTGGTAGGGGCGCCGCTTGCCGCGCCCATTTTTACCCTCGCCCCTTGCGGGAGAGGGTGGCGCGTATTCGCGCCGGGTGAGGGGGAATTTACATACCCCTCACCCCTGCCCCTCTCCCGCAAGGGGCGAGGGGTGGAGTACGCCGCCCGGAACTTTTCCAGCGCCCAATCGGAAATGTTCTCCCGCCGATTGGAGCCGTCCTCGTCGTAGGTGTAGAAGGGGAAACATTGCCCGTTTGGAGTGAATTGCACTTCCGGAATGTTCGCCACCATCAAGGCGTGAAAAGGTTTATCCATGCCAATCCCCTTCACGCAAATCACCCGGTTTTCCGATTCCGTGGCTGGCGTGGGGAAGATGTGATGCATCTGATAACGGCGGTGTATCAGACGATTGTCAAAATATAAAAGCTCCCTGCAAAACGGACGGTAAAGGGATTGCCTTATCTTATTCTTATTAAACTCGATTTCATCTTTTCTTTGTAGGCTGACTTTTAAAGTTTCCGTCCAGCTTATTTTTGTCCCATCACTCGTTACGAAATCATCAATATTCTTTTTAGCTTTTTCCCTGCTCCATCTGAATAAATCTTCATCATAAGTCTTTAAAGTTATCTTTATATGTCGCTCTAAGTCTTTGCCATCAAAATTGAAGACCCATGAGTCCCGCCCTGTCTGAACCCCACGGCTGTAGAGTGAAAAAATGGCGTCACCTTCACCTGCCTTCGCCTCTTTTGTCCCCAAAGGCAATAAATCTTCAAAGCCACTTTGCAGTCCTTCCATGAGCCAATTGTGTTTAGCGTCGGGTTTTACCTCTTCCCATTTGATCTTTGAATAGCTCTCGGATGTATCCAGGAAAGCTAACTTCTGCTCCTTACGCCAGAACTCGTCCATTCGCGCATAAAAAAGCCCTTTCGCCTTTGCAGGCTGTTTCTTTTTCTTCACGAACAGGTTGATGCTTACGCCAACCTGAATTCCAAAGACGTTGTGCGTAGTACCGGAAAGCTTGGGATTCTTCCGAACATTGCCGCCTAAATCCAGAATATATACCTGATCGAAATCCTGTTCCAGATGCTTCCTCATCCCATCAAAAGCTATCGCATCAATGAAACTGTTATTCGTAACGAACGCGACAACGCCTTCGCCGTTTTCTCTTATCTTGTCCGATGCCCATCGGATGGCCTTCACATACGGATCGCCTAATTGCGCTCTTAACGTCGCCTTTGAGTCTTTCGAGTAAGTCTCCTTTACGCGCTTGTCCATCGTTTCATATTTGCGGTTTTTGTTATTGTCGTTCTCGTTCACCTGCCCTGCGTTATAGGGTGGGTTGCCGAGGATGACGAATAACGGCGTTTTCTTGAGCTGGTTCACACGATCGGTGTTCTGGGCTGTGAAAAGTTGCGTCTGTTTTTCCTCCGCCAGCTCAAACGTGTCCACAAGGCAGATGCCGTCGAACGGGAGGTATTCTCCGGTGTGTTCATAATACTCGTGTTCAATATTCATGGCGGCGACGTAGTAGGGCAGTAGCAAAACCTCGTTGCAGTGGAGTTCATGCTGGAATTTGTGTTTAAGCGCCGTTTTCTTTATCTCCCGCATGACCCGCACTATAAAGTTGCCCGTGCCGACGAATGGGTCGAGGATATGGACTCCTTTATCGCTAAGGCTTTTGCCGAATTCTTTTTTAAGTATCTCCTCCACCGAACGGACGATGAAAGAGACTATCGGCTGAGGCGTGTAAACGATGCCGTGGGTGTCCGCCACCTTTACGGCGAAGCCTTGGAAGAACTTTTCGTAAACGGTGTTCAGGAAGGTCTGTTTCTGGTCGTAATCGTCCAGCGTGTCCGCCCGGCGTTCCAGCGCGATATAAAACCTGTCGAGCGGCTTGAAAAACTCCTCCCGGCTGAACTTGCGTGAGGTGAGCGCCATGATGACCTGTTCTATCTCATGGGCGATGACGTTGCGCTCGGCGAATTCCGAATTGTGGAACACCTTGCGGAAGATGCGTTCCGTCAAAAGATGCTGGACGAGCATCTCCTCCACGGCGAGGTCGGCGAGGTTCGGGTTTACGGCGGCCCGGCAAAGGGTGGCGAAGCCGTTGAAGGCCGTTACGAAGCGCTGGTTTTTGAGACGCTCTTCCTCGATTATCGTAACCAGGGCGCGGGCGGCGTCGGGTATTTTGGGTTTGAAGTCTTCCACGGCGCGTTCCCAGTCCTGCTGGGTTTCGGCGCGGTAATCGAAAAGGGCTTGTAGTGTGTAGATGAGCGCGGCGGGTTTGGAGATGTCCTCGTCGAGGACTTTGCGCCCATCCTGATAGACGATGGCCTGCGTGGGGGACTGGAAAATTATGTTGTCGTCGGGATACCCGTCGTCGTTGATCTTTTTACGCGCTTCTTTCAGCAGGTCGTCTTTTGTGTCCTTTGCCTCCCACCATGCGCGTGGGATGCTGAACGTGTCCACCATGCCGCCGTCCACGCTGGCGGGATTGCGTT
>JADGAO010000292.1 GCA_015231995.1 Nitrospinota bacterium
TTGTCATCCTGAAGGAGTCCTCGACTGAAGGATCGAAGTATAATAGAACATTCTTTTCGATGGATTCTTCGCGGAGTTTACCCTGAGTCCTCGAAGGGCTCAGAATGACAAACAATAAAAAATGCGTTTCCACAAAAGAGGTGAAACAGCGATGAAACATATCTCCGCCGCTCTAGTCATCATGACGGCTCTTGGGTCTTCCGCATGGGCGCAGACGGGCGTTATCAAGGTGGCCAGCCGCGTCTCCGGCGTGGTCGAATCCGTGGAGGCCAAAGAGGGCGCGAAGGTCGTTAAAGGCGACATGCTGGCCCGGCTCGACGACGACCTTGCGAAGATCGAGGTGAAAAAGGCGGAAGGGGAGGTCGAATCCACCCGCGCCCGCGCGTTGGAGGCCAAACGCAATCTCGAACGCGAAGAGGTTCTCGCCAAACGCGGGTTGATTCCTCCGGCGGAGCTTGAAGACGCCCAGACGAAATCCGCCTCCGCAAACGGCGAGTTCCAGTCGGCCTCTGCGCGTCTGGAAGAGGCCCGGCTCAACCTCAGATATACGGAAGTGCGCTCCCCCGTATCCGGGCGGGTCGTTAAAATACGAGCATACGAAGGGCAGGTGATACGGCTGGACGTCGAGGTTACGACCCTTTTCGAGATAACCGTGGAGCAGTGACCACGCCGGTCAATTATTCGGCTTGGCCGGTGGAAGGTTGACGGTAAACACGCTTCCTTTTCCCGGCGCGGATTCGACGGTGATTCGCCCGCCGAGTAATATCACTATATCGTTACAGAATGGCAATCCGAGCCCGCTTCCCTTCTCGCCGTCAGTGCCGACGGTCGAAGTTTTCCTGTCGTGGCTGAAAATCCATGGCAGTTTGTCCGGCTCCACTCCCACTCCCGTATCTCGCACGCCTATCGCAGAGCTGTTCCACTCCGGCGAGAACACTTCCACCGAGCCTCCGGCGGGTGTGAACTTGATCGCGTTGGAGATAAGGTTGCGCAGTACGATCCGCATCAGCCGCTGGTCTGTGCGTAGCGTTACGCCGCCGGTCACGGCGTTTTTCACAACCACCTTCTTGCTGGCGGCCACATGCGCCAGTTCGTCAATGACCGATTTTGCCAGCCCGTCGGCGCGGAAGACGTCTTTGTTCATTTCAAGTTTGCCGGGCTGGAGAGAGCCCAGCTCCAGTATTTCGTCAATCATTTTAAGCAAACTATCGGCCCCACGGATGGCCCTGCCGGTCAAATCCGCCTGCGCCGGGGTGAGCGGATTTACGGTATCTTCCTTCAGAATATTAAGGAAGCCGAGGATGGAGTTGAACGGCGTGCGCAAATCGTGCGCGGCGATGGAGAGGAACTTGTCCTTTAGCCTGTTGGCCTCCTGCGCCAGCTCCATCGCGCGCATTATCTCTTCTTGCGCATGGATCCTGGCCGTCACGTCACGTTTGATGGCCACGAAATGGACGGCGGCTCCAGACCTGTCCATGATCGGGGATATCGTCATCTCCTCATGGTAAAGCTCGCCGTTCTTTCGTTTGTTGATCATCATTCCTTTCCAGACGGAGCCGGACTTGATAACACTCCACATCTCCCGGTAAAACTCCGGCGGATGCCTGTCCGACCTTAGCAGGTTCGGATTGCCGCCTATCATCTCTTCGGGCTTATACCCCGTCACCCTCTCCACCGCCGGGTTAACGTATTCGATCGCGCCGTTCCCATCCGTTATCACCACGCTCTCGCCGCTTTGCCTGATGGCGTCGCCGAGTATTTTCAATTCCGCTTCCTGTTTCCTTCGCAAGGTGACGTCCCGCGCGATGCCGATAACCTTCACCACCGCGCCGTCTTTCATGAGGGGCCAACCCTGGTTTTCCGTCACCGCCTGGGTTCCGTCCCTGCGTTTTATCCTGACCTCCACCTTGTCCGGCTTGCCCTGCATGGCCTTGGCGAACGAGCCTTCCATCGCCGCCATGTCGTCTGCGCTAACCATAAAGGACGCCAACTCCGACATGTCGCGGTTGATCCACTCTTCCACCCTGTATCCGGTGATGGCCTCCACGGACGGGCTGATCGCCTCCATTTTCCCGTCCACCGATATGACGTAGATGATGTCGGTGGCGGTCTCGAACACGGCCCGGTATTTCTCCTCGCTCTCGCGCATGGCCTCTTCGGCGCGTTTGCGGTCGGTTATGTCGAGTATTACCCCGATCAAGCCGCCCACCGAGCCGTCCGGCGAGTTGAACGTGGCTTTGTAGAATATGACGTTTCTTTTGCCGTCCGCGCCCGACACTTCGGACTCGTACACCTGCACGCCGGGATGGTTGAAAAGTTCGTCGTCTTTCCTGCGGTATCTCTCCGCCAAATCCTTCGGCGCAAGCTCGAAGACGGTCTTTCCGATTATCTGATCCCTGCTTCTGTTAAGGTACGTCTCAAAAGCGCTGTTGCACCCCAGATAAACGCCCCGCGTGTCTTTGTAGAAGAGCGGATTGGGAATCGTCTCCATGAGCGCGTGAAGAAAATCCAACTGCCGCCTCTGTTCCCTGTGGGCTTCCCTGAGCTCCGATATGTCCCGGACCGACGTGACGCGCGCCGAACGCCCTTTGTATTCGATATCCCTGCAACGCGCCTCGGCGACTAGCTCCGTTCCATCTTTCTTCAACAGGGCGATTTCGATAGTGGCGTTGACGGGGGATTTGAGCCTCTCGCTTATCGTCGGCCTGTCTTTCTGCGCCACAAGGTCAATGGCGTTCATGCCGGGAAGGTCTGAAAGCTGATAACCGAGCAGATCCGCCAACGCCCCGTTCGCCTCCAGCACGATCCCGTCGCGGTAGATGAGTATCCCGTCGAAAGAAGCCTCGGCAAGCTTCGTGAACTTTTCGTTGGCCTCCGTAATCCGGGCGATAAGTTCGCTGTTCTCGAACCGGATGGCTATGGATTCAAGCGTCGCGCCATGGGATTTGCTGGAGATGTAAAATATCACGGCGATGAAGACGAACGTCATTACAGCCAGAGAAACGCCCGTTTCCGAATGTTCCACAATGAAATGGAACGCCAGCGGCGTTGTCGCCGGGATAGAAAACAGAACAGCCCCCCACCTGATGGGGGAAAGAGTGGCCACCGTTCCGGCGCACAACCCGAATATAAGCAGAGGAATCGCTATTTCCTGATTCGGCGTTAGTTGATACCGCATGAATGTCGCGCCTATTCCCCAAAGCGTTCCGGTGGCGACTACGCCTCCGTACGCTTTAACGGCCCACCCGCGAAGATTGGCGGCGCTCAGGTTTTCCCTGTGGAAATTTTTCGCAAGCAGGTAACGGGTCGCCAACAACCCCACAAACGCGGACATCCATGTAACAAGCAAAACGGCCGGGACGGATTCACGCAAAATAGCCGCGAAAAACAGGGCGCCCGCAAAGTTGGCCGACAACGCTATCGGCTGAAACTTGAAAAACAGGCGCAATTGCTCTTCGAACAAAGAACCGGAAACTTTCTGGTTCCCGGTTCCGTCAAGGTTGCTTTGCCCGTTGTGCGAAGGATGCGCATT
>JADGAO010000293.1 GCA_015231995.1 Nitrospinota bacterium
CAAAATGACAATCTTTTCGTCATCCTGAGGGAGCCTCAGCGACCGAAGCCTCAGCGACCGAAGGATCAAAATAGAATAAAACATTCTTTTTCGATGGATTCTTCGCGGAGTTTACCCTGAGTCCTCGAAGGACTCAGAATGACAATGCGTGGCTGTCTCCCAAAGCGAGGCTGTCTGCCGAATGCTGGCGTGGGTGTTCTTCACCCCGCCCGCCCTTAAGACGGGCGCAGAGTGATGCGCCCCTACGAAGACCGCAGATGAAGAACACCTCGAACAGCGCTTGTCGCTTCTGCTTTACCATTTGGCGACCGCCCACCTCCTTAACCCGCCAATGCCATGAAATAGGTTGAAATGACATTTAATATTAGCTAATTCATATATTTAGATATATTTCATATTCTGCTTTACACCAATTTGGCGTTATGCTATTTTTCATCAGGATTGCGTGGCTCCCACGATCGACGTTGTCGACGCGATTCCGTATGTGTGTGGGATATGCGGGAGCGGCTGAAGCTCTGAATATCATGGAGGTTCAATAGGTTCGATGTACTTTAAAAGCATCGAGATGCGCGGGTTCAAGTCTTTCGTGGACGAAACAAAGATTGTATTCGAGCAGGGTTCCACCGTAATCGTCGGGCCGAACGGATGCGGGAAAAGCAACATAGCAGACGGCATCCGATGGGTGTTAGGCGAACAATCCGCCAAGATCATGCGTGGCGTGAAGATGGAGGATTTCATCTTCAACGGCTCTTCCAGCCGCAAACCCACCGGTTTCGCCGAGGTCAGCCTCACCGTCTCCAACGTGAAAGGCGCGATAAGCTCCCAGCCTTTCGCCGATTATGACGAGATCACCGTCACCCGCAAGCTATACCGAACCGGCGAGTCCGAATACTATATAAACAAAATTCCCTGCCGGTTGAAGGACATCATAGACATATTCCTGGACACCGGCATATCCACCCGTTCGTTCTCCATAATCGAGCAGGGGCAGGTCACCAAGTTCATCAACTCCAAACCGGAAGAGCGGCGGTTCATAATCGAAGAGGCCGCCGGGGTGATGAAATACAAATACAGGCGCAACGCGGCTCTCAACAAAATGGAGGCCAGCCAGCAGAACCTGCTTCGGATACAGGACATCCTCGGCGAGTTGGAGCGCCAGCGCAACTCACTGCACCGTCAGGCCAAGAAAGCGGAACGCTATAAAGAGTTCCGCACGGAGATAAAGTCCTGCGCCCTCATCTCTTCTGCGGGGGAGTATCAAGCCCTCTCCGAAGAGATGGAGCGCACATCTGCCATGCTCACCATAGAGAAGGAGAGAGAAGCTTCCTTCATGGCGGAGACCGATACGAAGCGCAACCAGGCGGAAGCTTTGAGCGCCGAGGTGGCCAGGGAGGAACGGGACCTGTCCATGCTTCGTGAGGAGCGGCAGGTGTTGATATCCTCCATCGAGAGGAACGACCATCACAGGGAAACGCTCTCCAGGCAGATGGAAGACCTGGCTGTCAACCGCCAGAGGGCCGAGCAGGAAAAAGAAGTCCTGGAGCGAGAGACCTCCACTGTTGACGTTGAAATAACACGCAGGCGCGAAGAGATCGCCGCGATATCCGGCGAGATGAACGGGTTGCAATCCGCCTACGATAACGCCCGTAGCGAGACTATGAAGACCCGCACACTGCTTGGCGACAAACAGTCCGCATTGACCGATGGAACGCGCAAGGCTATGAAGGTCGTCGAAGAGATATCGGCGCGGCAGAACCGTTTATCCTCGTTGAAGGCGCGGCTGGAGATGACCGCGTCAAGGGTGGAGACCCTGCTTGCGCAGGAGCAGGAGGTTCGGAACTCCATAGCCGAGGCGCAGGGTAGATTGGCCGGGATCAACGAAAAAATCGTCTCGCTCTCGCAGGCGATTGAAAACGGGAAACAGAGCCATGCGGAAGTCGTTCAGAAGCTCCGCGACGCCGAGGCCGATCTTGCCCGTGTGGACGCGGAGCTTAGGACAGCGGAGAACGAAATAACAAGGCTCGGTTCGCGGCTGGAATCGCTGATGGAGCTGGACAAGAATCTGGAAGGTTACGGCGAAGGCGTACGCGGCCTTATGAAAAAGAAAAACGCTGGCAACGCCGCTCTCTCCGGCGTCAAAGGGCTACTGGCCGACAGTGTCCGAGTCACGCCGGAGTTGGAGACGGCCCTTGGCGCGATCCTTTCGGACAAACTCGAAGCGGTGATTGTGGAATCCGCGCAGGACGCCGTTTCCGCCGTCTCCCTGTTGAGGAGCGATAACCTGGGCCGCGCCAGCTTCATGGTTTCCGGGACGGCAAACAAAACTGCGGGCGTAAGAATGCAGACGAGCCATCCCGATTTCGCCGGATACGCTTCCGACCTGATCCAGCTGGATGACAAAGTCCCCGCCAGCGCAGGGGCGATATTGGAGAACGTCGTTCTGGCGCGGAGCCTGGAAGGCGCTTTGGCGATATGGAACGAGAATCCGGGAACCTGCGCCGTGGTGACGCTGGATGGCGACCTGGTGGATAGCGCCGGGGTGATAACCGGCGGCGTGAAACTCAAATCGTCCGGCGCCGGGATCGTAGCCCGGAAACGGGCCATCGAAGAGTTGCGTTCCGCAATGTCGGAACTGCATACGAAAAAGACCGCCATCGCGGAAAAAAAGGGAGTCGCCGGAGAGGCCGTCGTTTCGCTCAAGGCGGAGCTGGCCAAATCCGAGGCGGAATTGCGAAGGCTGGAGATGGAGTCGCGCGACCTTTCCACCGAAGCGCGGCGGGAGGATGGCGAGCTGAAACGGTTTGCGAGCCAGCTGGCCTCATACATCGGGGAAAAAGAGAGAGCCTCTGCGGAACGGGAGCGTCTTTCCGGCGAAGAGCGTCACCTGCTCGAAGAGGCGTCGGCCCTGTCGCTATCGAAGGCGGAGGTGGAAAACGCCAATGCCAGCCTGCTTGCCGAAGTGGAAGGCCTCCGGGCCGGCGTGGACGAGATGACCCAGGCTCTTTCACGCGAAGAGGTGAAACTGGCCGAGGCGCGGGCGCGGCTGGAAAACACAAAGATGGACGAAAAGCGGCTCACAACATCCCTTGCCGACATGAAGGGCAGGATCGCCCGGCTGGCCGAGTCGGTAGTGAATTTCGAGACACGGGCGCGGGAGTCCGAAGAGTCCGTCAGGAATCTGGAACGCGAGAACATCGAGCTTATCCGCAAAAAAGACGGATTGAGCGAGCAGATCGCGCAAGCCAGCGACGAGGTGAATGAGAAGATATCCCGACGTGACGAGCTTGAAAAAACGGCCAGGGAAACGAGCCGTGGGCTTGAAGAACTGCGTTCGGCTATCAGCGCCGCTTCCCTGAAAGCCACCGAACTAACCCTGCGGTGATGAACGTTCGTTCACTGCTGAAGTATGCGGCTCCGGAGAAGGTG
>JADGAO010000294.1 GCA_015231995.1 Nitrospinota bacterium
CCCTCAAGCGGGCCGATGTGTTCGCACAGTTTGACCACACGCTCCACATGATCCCACCCGTGCGATCCACGAGCTTCGTCGAAATAGTTGTTGGCGACGGTGGCGATATCCTGGATTAACGCTTCATCTTGTCTCATGACTTTTTGATTACCGTTCTTGCTGTAGGGGCGAACCTGCGTGTTCGCCCTCATAAATTGGGGCAGACGCATAGGTCTGCCCCTACATCAGGATTTGGGAGACAACCTGAGGAGACTCACCGGGGCGCCCCTGCAAATGCCCGTTAACTCTTCGCGCCCGGTTTTTTCTTCGCGGCCTTCTTCTTCGAGTGGCTCTTCTGCGCGTCTTTCTGCAGTTTGTACTCGAGGCTGTCCACAAGCGCCTGCCAGCTTGCCTCTATGACGTTTGCCGATACGCCAACCGTGCCCCATCGCCCGTCCTTGTCGCCGGACTCTATTAGCACGCGGGTCCTTGCGGCGGTTTTGGAACGTTCGTCGAGTATGCGCACCTTGAAGTCGTGCAGTTCCACGTCGGACAACTGCGGATAGTATTTGACCAGGGCCGAACGCAAAGCCTTGTCGAGCGCGTTGACCGGCCCGTTGCCTTCCGCGACGGAATGGGTCTGCGTGCCGTCGGGCATTCTCAGCTTTATCACCGCCTCCGCCCAGTTCGCCCCGGTCGTGTCGGAGAAATTGGAGACGACCCGCGCCCGTTCAACCTCGAATTTCTTTTTCCACTGGCCCAGGGCCTTTCTCATCAACAGTTCGAACGACGCCTCCGCGCCCTCGAACTGGAACCCGGCGCCTTCAAGGTCCTTGAGCTGTTTGAGTATCGTCACAGCCGCGTCGTCCCTGCTCTTCAGGTCAATCCCGAACTCCTCGGCCTTGGAGAGTATGTTCCCCTTGCCCGACAGGTCGGAGATAAGGATGCGCTGGGTGTTGCCCACAAGCTTCGGCTCGATATGCTCGTACGCGGCGTTGGCCTTTCGCACGGCGGCGACGTGTATGCCGCCTTTGTGGGCGAAGGCGGACTTGCCCACATACGGCTGATGCGGCCTGTGCGACAGATTCGCCAGCTCGTAAACAAGGTTGGACAATTCCTTCAGCTTTTTGAGATTCGCCGACGGCACGATCTTGTAGCCCATCTTCAACTGAAGGTTCGGGATGATGGAGCATAGGTTGGCGTTCCCGCACCGCTCCCCGACGCCGTTTATCGTACCCTGCGCCTGCATTGCGCCAGCGCGCACGGCCACCAATGTGTTGGCCACGCCGTTGTCGGAATCATTATGGCAGTGGATGCCGATATTGACGCGGGGCATGGCAGACACCACGCTTTTCACCACGGCCTCCACCTCAAACGGAAGCGCGCCGCCGTTTGTCTCGCACAGGCACAGAGTTTTCGCCCCTGCCTCAAACGCGGTCTTCAGGGCGGTCATCGCATATTCGGGGTTTTTCCTGTACCCGTCGAAAAAATGTTCCGCGTCGAACACAACCTCGTCCACACGTTTGGCGATATACGATACGGTGTCGTGGATTATCTCCAGGTTCCGTTTGAGCGAGACGCCAAGGACGACCTCCGCCTGCATGTCCCACGTTTTGCCGACGACGGTGACTACAGGGGTTTTCGCCTCCAGCAACAGCTTTACGTTGTGGTCGTCTCCCGGCTTGTTCTTGGGGTGATGCGTGGAGCCGAACGCGGCTATCTTCGCGTTGACGAGTTTTAGCGATTTGACCGCCTTGAAATAGGCCTCGTCACGCGGGTTGGAGCCGGGCCAGCCGCCCTCGACGTAGTGGACGCCGAAATCGTCCAACGCCTCCGTGATGCGCAGTTTGTCGTCGAGCGAGAAGCTTATATCCTCGGCCTGCGCCCCGTCGCGCAGGGTGGTGTCGTAAATAAATACGCGTTGAGGCGAGCTCATTTCTTTACGGTCTTGTACGAGCGTTCGTTGGGCGGCAGGGCCAGCTCGAACGCCTCGTGGAGTATCCGCACGGCCCGGTCCACCTCGTCGGCGGCCACCACGCAGGAGACCTTTATCTCCGACGTGGATATCATCATTATGTTTATCCCCGCGTCGGCGAGCGACTTGAATGTTTTCGCCGCAACACCGGAATGGCTACGCATCCCGACGCCTATAACGGAGACTTTGCCGATCTTGTCGTCGGCTATCACTCCGCGCGCGCCGATGTCCTTGTTGATGGACTCTATCTGCGCGACGGCTTTTTTCACCTCGTTCTTGGGCACCGTGAACGATATGTCAGTAAGCCCGTTTTCGGACACGTTCTGTATGATCATGTCCACGTTGATCTCTTTTTCCGCAACCCTGCCGAATATCGTGGCGGCGATGCCGGGCCTGTCTGGCACACCGGCCACGGTTATCTTGGCCTGGTTCCTGTCATACGCCACTGCGGCGACCATTACGTCTTCCATTTCCTTCACCTCGGATGTAACCAACGTTCCGTTCCCGTCCACGAACGTGGATTTGACATAAATCGGCATGTCGTACTTCTTGCCGAACTCCACGGACCTTATCTGCAAAACCTTCGCCCCCAGGCTCGCCATCTCGAGCATTTCGTCGAACGATATCCTGTCTATCCGCCTAGCGCTCGCCACTATGTTCGGATCGGTGGTGTAAACGCCGTCCACGTCGGTGTATATCTCGCACACGTCCGCCTTCATCGCCACCGCGATAGCCACGGCGGATGTGTCCGACCCGCCGCGCCCCAGCGTGGTGACGCTCCCGGATTTTTCGTCCACGCCCTGAAAACCCGCCACCACCGGCACCTTGCGCGCCGTGAGCGTCTCCCGAAGCTTCTCGCCGGTCACGCGTTTGATGCGGGCCTTCGTGTGCATGGAGTCGGTCACCATACCGATCTGCCTGCCGGTGAACGATTCCGCCGGGACGCCGATTTTGTTGAGCGCGATCGCCAGCAGGGCGGCGGATTCCCGCTCCCCGGCGCTCATAAGCAGGTCCATCTCCCGCTCGGGAGGATCATCGTTAAGCTCTTTGGCCTTGTTGACAAACGAGTCGGTCACGCCCGACATGGCGGAGACGACGACCACCAGGCTGTGTCCCTCGTCGTAAACCTTTTTCACTTTTTCGGCGACCAGCCGTATACGATCCAGCGACCCCATAGATGTGCCGCCGTATTTGTGAACTATGAGAGCCACTTTGCCTTAAAACTCCTGAACCTTTATTGAAAAAAACAACTGACCTTTGATTTTATCCCGGATTACGAAGTTGTAGCAAGATTGTTTCGCGTTGTTTCGCGTATGCGGTGCGCGTGCGGCCAAAGGATCAAAGTTGTCATCCTGAGGAAGTCCCGTTTGTCATCCTGAAGGAGTCCCTCTTTTTGTCATCCTGAGGGAGTCCTCGACCGAAGGATCAAAGTATAATAGAACATTCTTCCCGATGGATTCTTC
>JADGAO010000295.1 GCA_015231995.1 Nitrospinota bacterium
AAGGCAAAACGCTTTCTTCCAATTCCCGCGTCTGGGGCATACCGCAGTTATATATTCGCGGACAACCTTTGCGACGCCACGCTATGCCTGCTGGACGCTGTAACCGTTAACGGGACATACCTGGTGGCGGATGAGGAAGCCGTGACGTTACCCGAACTTCTGGCCCACATCGCGAACGCTTTGGGTCATGGCCCTTTGATAATCCCTGCGCCAAGCTCGATATTGGGCTTGGTGGCGTATGTGGGAGACGCTCTGGAGCTACTCGGTCTTCCATCCCCATACAACTCGGCGTTCCATCGCCGCCTCGCCTCCTCGTTGAAAATGGACGCCAGCCGCATCCGTTCGGAGCTTGGCTGGAAGCCGCCTTTTTCGTTGGCAGAAGCAATGGCCCGGACCGTGGCTTGACAGATATCCATCCAACGCAACATCCAATGCGGCGATTGATGAGACTTCTGGAATCATCTATAATTCAATTCCTATTTCCAAATTCAATAAGGTTCTGTCCAGATGGATTACAAGAAACTTCTTCTTGACCGGCTCTCAGGGCGCGAGGCGCGCATCGGCGTTATCGGCATGGGTTATGTGGGGCTTCCCATCGCGTTGCATTTCGCCCATGCGGGTTTGCAGGCAGTCGGGTTCGACATAGACAAAACCAAAGTGGACAGCCTTAACAAGGGCAAAAGCTACATCAAGCATATCCCCAGCAAGGATATCGCGCTTCACAGGAAGGGCGGACGTTTCTCCGCCACCAGCGATTTCTCGAAGTTGACGGAGTGCGACGTCATCATTATCGCCGTGCCGACCCCGCTTACCGAAAAGAAAGAACCCGACCTCACCTATGTCTCGGAATCGGCTAAAACCGTGGCCCGTTACTTGCGCCCGGGGCAGGCGGTGAGCCTCGAATCCACCACATATCCGGGCACCACGCGCGAACTGCTTCTCTCCCGGTTCGAAAGCGCCAAGATGAAAGTGGGCCGCGATTACTTCCTGATCTATTCCCCCGAAAGGGAAGACCCCGGCAACGAGCGTTACAAGATTCACGACATCCCCAAAGTCGTCGGAGGAATAACCCCGGCCTGTAGCATAGTAGGCGCGGCCGTTTACGGTTCCATCGTCAGCAAGGTGGTGCCTGTCACCTCCACGGAGGCGGCGGAGTTGACGAAACTTCTGGAGAACATATTCCGCTCGGTAAACATCGCGCTGGTCAACGAGCTTAAGATGCTCTGCGACAGGATAGGGATAGACATCTGGGAAGTGATAACGGCAAGCTCCACCAAACCTTTCGGTTTCATGCCGTTTTACCCCGGCCCCGGGCTTGGGGGGCATTGCATCCCGATAGACCCTTTTTACCTGAGCTGGAAGGCGAAGGAATACGATTTCTCGGTGCGGTTTATCGAGCTGGCCGGGGAGATCAACACCAACATCCCATATTGGGTCGTCGGCAAGCTCTCCGAACACCTTAACGAGCGCAAGAAATGCCTCAACGGGGCGAAGATAATGTTGATCGGCGCGGCCTACAAGAAAAACGTGGACGACGTGAGGGAATCGCCTTCGCTGGTGCTCATCAACCTGCTAAAACAGGCCGGTGCGCAGGTCAGCTATCACGACCCGTACGTGCCGGAGCTTTACGCGACGCGCCACTTCAAACACAACATGGTGTCGCGCCCGCTTACTCCAACCACGCTTAAGAGTTACGACGCCGTGGTGATAGTAACCGATCACGACGATGTTGATTACCGGCTTGTGGCCAACCATGCAAAGCTGGTGCTCGACACCCGCAACGCGATGAGCAGGTTGGGGCTCCCGCGCAAGAACGTGCGTAAGGCGTGAATCTTGTTATTACGGTGACCTCACGTTCGTTGTCATCCTGAGGGAGCCTCGGCGACCGAAGGATCAAAGTATAATGAATTCCCCGTGACCGCCTCGGGGGAAGTAATGCGGGCGACCCACCGGGGCGACCCTGCAAAACAATATCCGGTATCCCCTACTGCCCTTCCGCCATCGCCCTCAAAATCGCTTCCCGCTCCAGTGGCGATGGGTTCAGTTTCAAGGCGCGTTCGTACAACTCCTTCGCCTCGGATGGGCGGCTTAAGTTGGTGGAGTACAATCCCGCAAGGTTCACTATCGCAGTGAAATATTCGGGGTCGAGGCTTATGGCGCGTTTCAGCTCCGACTCGGCCTCGTGGGGTTTGCCGGCGGCTTCCAGGAACATCCCGCGCAAATAGCTCAGCTGGGGGCTGAACAAACGGTCGCGATCCAGCCTCTCCGTGTCCTCCAGCAGGCTCATTCCCATACTCGTCTCGCTTTTGCCGAGCGCGGCATACAGGGTCTTGAGGTTCAACTGTAAAAAAGCGTACCGGGCGTCCGTGTTGCCGGGGTCGAACTTGAGCGCCTGGTTGAACAACGCGGCGGCTTTGCCGGGATGGTTGTCGTTGATTTCGATCTGCCCCTTGAAAAAGATTGTCTGCGACTCGAACGAGCGTTTGAACGACTCCGCGTCAGCGGTATCCGCAAACTCAATGTCGGGCGCTTTGCGAAGCTCTAACACTTTTTCAAGGTTGCGCCCTTTGACGCTCACTCCCTCACTGCTCATCCTCGGCGCGGTGAACTCCACAAAGGGCCGGTCGTCCTTCACGGGTTGAACGTCTTTGACAAACTCATAAACCCCTGCGGAGTCGAACATGTAGTTGACCGCGATCCTGCGCGAGTCCGTCACGCCGATCTCTTTGAGGCTCCGCGCTATCTCCGGTTTTTTCATCCGCTCGTCAATCCGCGCAAGGCTTATGCTTATCGGATCGTTTGCGCCGAGCAGTATCGCGTCCCACTTCGTGTGCCAGACATGGTAGTGCGGGAACACCTCGCCGAACGAACGAACCAGCGAACGGAAATCGCCCGTGCTCATGTGATGGAGCGGTATCCATTGGGAGAATATGCCGCCGCCTTCGAGCCTCTCTTTGACAAGCTCGTAAAACTCCATCGTGTATAGGCTCACGACGCCCGCGTTAGAAGGTGGCGGAGGCTCGGCAGTGATGAAATCGAATTTGCGTTTCGTGGTAAGCAGGTAATTGCGCCCGTCTTCTTCCACGGTTTTAAGCCGGGGGTTTTTTATCACATCCTGGTTCCCATGCGAAAAATGCGGAGCCGCGTGGAAAACCTCTTTTGATATGTCAACGGCGGTGACGCTGGAAAGCCCATGGGTGAGCGCGGCCCCGGCGGTGGAGCCTGTGCCGAAGCAGATCACAAGCCCGGTTTTCGGATCGTCATGCAAAAGAAGCGGGATATGGGCCAGCAGGCGCTCCAACTGCAACGCCTCGCGGAACGCCCCGGCTATCGGATCGCCGTTTATCCAGAGCCGTTTCATCGGCTCGCGTTTTGGGGACAGGTCTGTATCCTGCCGCGATACGAGCGTCGT
>JADGAO010000296.1 GCA_015231995.1 Nitrospinota bacterium
TTGCCGCTCCATTATATGTTTCGTTATCGTCGTCCCGAGACGCTCCGGCATGGCCCCTCCCCTTTGAATGCGGTTATTTTTCGTGGTGTGAAAAAGGACTAACCCCGACAATTTACCACAGTTGCGCAATGCCAACAATTGCGCGATTTCCACTCTTGATTCCCTTATAAGCATGGCCATCGCATATTGTCATTGCGAGGACGCCTCTTGCGTCCGTGGCAATCTCAGGATTATCCTGGATCGCCACGCCACCTGGGAGGTGGCTCGCGATGACACGGTTGAGCGTTGATTTTTAACTCACCCCACGCTTCACGCTTATGGGGTCTGTCTCGCAAGCGCTTGGCGGGGTGAAGAACATCCTGCGAGCGAGAATCCAACTTTGTCCCCCTTACAAAGGGGGACCGCAACGCAGTTGCGAGGGGGTTTAATTAAACCCCTCCGGCGCGATTACGCGCCACCTCCCCTTTCTAAGGGGAGGGAAAAGAATGGAGCCTTCGCTTCGCCCTGCAAATGTATACGAACACCCTGCGGCATCAATTTATGTGGAGCTTTGGGGATTATGCAAAGGTTCCTCAACAATAGACCACATACAGATTTCTCAATCCCAAGCCCACAGCTATTCCCTGTACAATCATACGGTTACAACTATCGAACAATAAAAGAGAATAAGATTTACTTTAAATTAGAATCAGGTTACTTGTAAATCCATCTCATACGAGTATAATCTTTCTGGACTATACTTAGTCTGAGCTTAGAATTTGCCTCAAAAGATCAGCGGATTCCCCTATTCGTATGATCTTTAAAGATTCCGGGTGAGGGGTCAATCCCCTCGCCCGGAACCTCCCTATTACAATCGCCCCGCTTGTGGTTAAATAAGGCTCTCCATCATTCATACTTGGAACGACGTGGGATGAAAAACCGGATAATGCTTGAAGGGCTGGCGCTGGAGTGCATCATCGGCGTCTTCGATTGGGAGCGTCTCACCAAGCAGAGGGTTGATATAGATATCACCCTCGACGCCGACATGCAGGGCGGTTCCACCGACGACATCCGCGACACCGTAGACTACAAATCCCTCTCCAAAGAAATCAGATGCCTGGTGGAACCCAGCCAGTTCATGCTGATCGAAAAGATGGCCGAGGAAATAGCGTCCATTTGCCTTAAAAAAAATGGCGTTCGGGAAGTGACAGTCCGCGTCTCCAAACCGGGGGCTGTGCGCGGGGCGCGCAATGTCTCTGTGGAATTGACAAGGCCCGAACGGAACGTGGCCTTCTATATCGGCGTAGGAAGCAACATTGATCCGCGGGTAAACATCCCTAAAGGGCTTGAGCTTATTCGGTCGCGTTTCTGTGTAACCGCCGTTTCGCCGATGTATCGCTCTCCTGCATGGGGAGTCAAAGAGCCTCAACCCGATTACGTAAACCTCGCTATATCGGCGGTCACGGACAAGGATTTGTTTGCCACGCGGGCTGAATTGAGGTTCATCGAGGAGTCGGTGGGAAGAAAACGAACCGCCAACAAGTACTCGCCGCGAACCCTGGACCTTGATTTACTGTTATACGGCAACGCCGTCCTGAAAGACGAGTGGGGCGAAATTCCTCATCCGCATCTTTTTAACAAACGCTTTGTCCACAAACCGATGATGGACATCGCTCCAAACTTAACCATACCCGGACGCGGCGGCGCCCGTCTGCAAGAAATAGCTTTGGCTTTCGACGACCCTGAAGACGTTATCAGGGAAATCTAATGAAGGTAAGCGTCATCATCCCCGTGAAAGGGAAACCGGAAATCACCCGCGACTGCATCGAGTCTTTAATCCGGTTCGACAGCTCCATCCTTGCGGAGACGTTGATAGTTGATAACAGCGACGGCGATGAAACAGCCCTACTGCTTGCTGAAATGAGCTGGAAAAAAGCGCGACGCGTTATCGGTTCGCCATCGTTCAACTTTTCCCGCTCGTGCAACATTGGCGCAGGTGAGGCCAACAGCGGGCTTTTGCTTTTCCTCAATAACGACATCGTGGTTTCGGAAGGGTGGCTTGAGGCTCTCTGCCAAACAGTCATAGACAAAGGCGGCGCCGCCGGTTCCACTCTGATAAACCGGGACGGGACAGTCCAGCAGGCGGGAATGCGGTTTGGCGCATGGGGTCTTATGTACCGCGCGGGAGCCGGGGCTGGCGGCGATGACAGGCGATTCTTCCGCACGACGCTGGAGTGGGCCGTTATGGCCGCCGCAGTTTGCATATCAAAAGAGACTTTCGACAGAATCGGCGGCTTTGACGAACGGTATTATTTTGGGATTGAAGACACCGATTTGGGCCTGAAGGTTATCGAGTCCGGCTGCAAAGTCCGCAACGTTGGAGCCTCCAGGCTGGTTCACATGGAATCCGCCACGCTAAAGGAAAACAAGCCGGCTTTGGCGGCTCACGTAAACAACATAGAGATATTCAACGCCAGATGGGGCGGGCTTGTGAACAGACTCACTGAACGCTACATCGCCGGGTTGAAATCCACTGGAGCCAAAACCGTCGCCATTTTCGGCACAGGCTCTGCGGCGGAAGCGTTGAGGCGCAAACTGGAAAGTGGCGGTGTGAGTGTTGGTAAGTTCATCACGTTCGATACTGAGGCTCCCTCAATCGTCCACGGATTGAAGGTGGAGGGAGTGTCGCCGGAATCCGTCCGCGATGTGGACAGGGTGATAGTCGGGGCGCAGTACGTCACAATGATAGAAGACCGGCTTGTGAAAGCGGGGTTAGGCGGATTGGTGTATGGTTGCGACCTTAACGATGAATCATGGACGGCGGGAACAGAAGGTTGACCGCGATGCGTCGTGATAAAGAAGAGCTTTGCATAATCAAGCATTTCCAGAGTGTATCATCCTGAAGGAGCCTTGCGACCGTTGTCATCCTGAGCGAAGCGAAGGATCAAAGCATAATCGAATCTTTGCTGTCCGAGCCCCCACACAATCACCAGAGCCGCCGCCCCCCCCTCCCCTCCAAATCATTTCGCATTATAATGAAGCTATGAATAACAAGGTTTCATTTCAATGAGCAAGCGCATAAAAATCTTCAGCGAAAAACTGGATAAAGGAACTCTCGACCAGTTTTATTCCGCAATGAACCAGCCGTTCGTGGTTCGAGGCGCGCTTATGCCGGACGCGCATGTCGGATATTCTCTGCCGATAGGCGCCGTGGTCGCCACGGACGGGATCATCCTGCCGTCATGGGTCGGTTACGATATCGGTTGCGGAATGTGCGCGGCGATGACCACGTTGATGAAAGAAGATATCCTACCGTTCCGCAAGGAAATATTCCAGAGCGTCTACCGGGCCGTGCCGACGGGCTTTGCTCACAACAAACGGCCGGAAATCGTCCATGCTTATTTTGTCTTTG
>JADGAO010000297.1 GCA_015231995.1 Nitrospinota bacterium
GCATCCCCGCCATCGTGAAAGGATCATGCAGTGAATCCAGCCCACCTTCCAGATATAGGCGGGCGTCTTCCGGCGTGGATACGCCCCTGTTTACGAGCAGGCGCGAAATGACAGGATGAAGATTGAGGGCCGAGGAGATGTTCGATTCAGCTTCCGGGGAGCCGGGGTGGATTATCCAATCCTTTCCCTTCAACGTTTTTTACCGGCCAGTAGGTGAACCGTCGTGACGATACGGTCTTCTATCTTGTGCGACCCCCTGTATGGGCAACCCGAATCGTTCTGCAATATCGTGAACCCGTACAGCTTGCCGTCCTGCCCGGACACATATCCGGCAAGGGCTGTGACATGGTTGATCGTGCCGGTTTTCGCGCGGGCGAGCGATTTGGCCGGGGATGTCTTCAGCCGTTTGCGCACTGTGCCGTCCACGCCCATTATTCCAAGAGACGCGATGAAATCCGGGCCGACGTCGAACCTCCGGCTCATCGCCACAAGTAGGCCCGACAGGGTTTTGGCAGTCAGCCTGTTGTCTTTGGAAAGCCCCGACCCGTCCGCCAACACTACGCCCGTTGTGTCCACGCCCGACTCGGACAGGAACTTCATGGCCAGTGAAAGCCCATTTTCGTGAGACCCGGGCGCGCCCGTGACCTCCGCCGCCACGGTCTTTACTATCTGCTCGGCCACAAAATTGTTGGAAAACCGGTTCAAGTCGCGCAGGATCATGGAAAGAGGTTCGGACTGATAAGTGTGTATCAACCTTGCGTTCGATGGAACCAGCCCCTTTTTTATCACCCCTGCGATATTCACGCCGGAGCGTTTGAGATACGCCCTGAAAGTCTCCCCGGCGAACCTGAGCGGGTCGTCAACGTTTATGTTTATGGCCCCGCCCGGCTCGTCGGGCCGCATGGAGCCTGTGATCCTGATGACCACGTTTTCCTGCCCGTTGACCCTGAACGCGGCCACGGGATGGTCGCCGTTTCGCGTAACCCCGTCGTTGATCATCCTGAAATAGGGCGACGACGGCACAGCCTCCGCGATAACCGGGTCGCCCGCTTTGACGCCGGGATAGACATGGACGGCGACGGTGTTGAAGTTCACCGACAACGCGCCCAGCAGAGCGTCGTATGGGCGTTGAGTGCGTTTGCCGTTCCTGGCTGGGGGATTGTCGTTGTCGTCGAAAAACGATACGTCCAGAACCAGATCGCCGGTGACATCCGTTATGCCCTGCCGCCTCACTTCTTCGGCTATCAGCCAAACGGCTTCGGAGGTCAGCTTCGGGTCGCCCCCGCCTTTTATAACAAGGTCGCCTTTGACCACGCCGCCGTCGCGGGAGCCTGTGTGGTACACATCGGTCTTAAACTTGTAGTTGACCCCCAGGTAATGCAGGGCCGTGGCGGTGGTCACAAGTTTCATCACGGATGCCGGCGACAATGGTGAAGAGCCGTTTTTATCGTAAAGCGTTTCGCCCGACGGTATCTCCACGACACGCACGCCGAGTTTATCGTGGTTTATGCACCTCTCGCGGATAACCCCGTCGAGCGCCTCCACGAAATCGTCTTTGGTTTCCGCGGAGAAGGCCGACGACGCCAGAAACGGGATTGCCAGCGCGGCAATGATAATCCTAACTTTCAACAACTTTTTCCTTCCTCTCGATCACAATCCAGACAACGGCCAACGACACAGCCGATGAAATGACGTTGACGATGAAATCATGGAGGTCCGCCGTCCTTGCCGGAACGTAGCTCTGCAGGAATTCGTCCCCGGCCCCTACGGCCGTGGTTAACGCCATCGCATATACGAAAGCCATTGATCCGCTCACCGACAATTTTAGCGTGTAATAAGCTATCACCGCCAGAGGGGGATACTCGATGAGATGAATCCAGTCGGACGGGGCTTTCGCGTAGGTTTTTATGAGGTACGCGTAAACCAGCCCCGCCGCCACCAGCGCCGCGATATCGCCGACCGACCGCCTGTTGAGCCTGACAACCACAAGGTAGACGACAAGAACCACGAAGACGCAGAGCAAAGTCGCAGACACAGTTCTCTGCAAACCATGTTGCCGGAGCCACAACTGCAGGGTTCCCACAACTCCAGTGGTTATATACAACCCGATTACGTACAGGCTCGTCGCAAGCGAAGCCTTGAATCGGTCGGTGAAGAGGTTCATCCGGTCAGGCCGTTCCGCAGAGATTCAACGGACAAGACAAGCCGCAAAACGGCCCGGCCCGCGCGGCGTAAGTTTCGGCTCCACAGTCTCGCAATCTTTGATCTTAAGCGGACACCTGGAGTGGAACACACACCCAGAAGGCGGCGTGAGTATGCTGGGAGCGTCCCCCTTAAGGCGTATCCGCGCGCCTTTTCGTTGCGGGTCGGGCGCCGCCACAGCCGACAAAAGGGCCTCCGTGTACGGATGTATGGGATTGGCGTAGATGTCGTCCACCTTCCCCGTCTCCATCATCTTGCCAAGATACATGACGGCGACGCTGTCGCAAACTTTCTCCACAACCGAAAGGTCGTGAGAGATGAACAGGTAGGCCATCCCCATCTCTTGTTTGAGGTCCATCAGCAGGTTGAGCACCTGCGCCTGTACGGAGACATCCAGCGCCGAAACAGGTTCGTCGAGCATGACGAACTTCGGTTTTAACGCGATGGCGCGGGCGATGCCGATGCGCTGGCGTTGGCCCCCGGAAAACTCGTGAGGGTATTTGCCGACCCCGTCTTCGGGCAGACCGACCTTGGCGAGAAGCTCGGCGGCGAGGCGTTTTCTGTCTTGTTTGGCGCCAACGTCATGCACGTCGAACGGCTCCTGGAGCGTGGAGCCGATTGTGATCCTTGGATTCAGGGATGCGTATGGGTCCTGAAAAACTATCTGCATCTGTCTTCTCAACTCCCGAAGGCCGGCCTTGGGCAGAGAGCCAAGATCAGCCCCCTCGAATTTGACAGAGCCTTCCGTAGGAGTAAGCAGGCGCAGTACAAGCCTGCCCGTCGTGGATTTGCCGCAACCGGATTCCCCCACGAGGCCGAATGTTTCACCGGGCGCGATGGCGAAACTGACGCCATCGACGGCGTGGGCGTATCCCGTGATTCTGGAGAAAACGCCAGAACGCAAAGGGAAACTTTTTTTCAAGCCGATGGCTTCGACAAGCGGCGGAGGATTCATGGATAGATTTTGCGTTTAAACAGGCCAAAAGTCAACGTGGACGGGCGTTTATTGTCATCACGAGAAAGTCCCCCATTGTCATCCTGAGGAAGTCTTCTATTGTCATCCTGAAGGAGCCTTGCGACTGAAGGATCAAAGTATAATAGAAATATTCTTCTGATAGATTCTTCGCTTCGCTCAGAATGACAACGTTCGTTATTTGTCATCCTGAGGGAGCCTTGCGACCGAAGGATC
>JADGAO010000298.1:0-1069 GCA_015231995.1 Nitrospinota bacterium
ATCCGGTGCGATAGACCCACCCGCTCCAGCGCCTCTTTGGCGCTCTTGCTGGGATCGCCGATGCCCCGGTAATACAACGGCAGGCAGACGTTTTCCAGAACCGTGTTCCTAGGCAGAAGGTTGTGGCTCTGAAAAACGAAACCTATCTCGCGGTTACGCACCTGGGCCAGGGTGTCGTCGGGCAGGCCCGCAACGTTGACGCCGTTAAGGTAATACTCGCCTGTCGTGGGGGTGTCCAGCAAGCCGAGAATGTTCATCAACGTGGATTTGCCGGAGCCGGACGGCCCCATCAACGCGGTGTACGAGCCTTTCTCGATGTGGAACGAAACGCCGCCAAGCGCGGTGACCTGCGTCCCGTCCAGCGTGTAAACTTTGCTCAGGTTCGATACCCTTATCATCGGGACTGGCAAACCTACGGTAACGTGTGTTGCTCGGACTGGGAAGAGGCGCGCAAGACGACGGTTTCTTTTTCTTTCAGCCCCTCGGTTATTTCCGTGTCAAAACCGTTGGAGAGTCCGGTTTTGACAGGTCTTTTCACCGGCTTGCCGCCTTCGAGAACCTGCACGTAAGACTTTTTATCCTTCTCGTCGAATTTCACCGCCTCATCGGGAATGATCAACACATCCTTTTTGCTTTCGAGAATCAGGTCAACGTTGGCGGTCATCATCGTCTTGAGCAGGCGGCGGTTTTCGCCGGTGATTTCCACCTTCACCTTGAAGACGGTTATTTTGTCGCTCTCCTGCCCTTTTGGGTAAACGCGATCAACCCTGCCTTCGAATGTCTTGTCCTGATGCGCGTCGGCGGTAATCCGCGCCTTCTGCCCCTCGGTCACTTTGCCGATATCCGTCTCGTCCACCAGGGCCATTATGAAAGTCCGTGTGAGGTCCGCCACCACGCATAGTTTCGTACCTCCGGTGACGGACGATATGCCGGAGGTGATGATCTGCCCCTTTTCCACGTCTTTCTCAAGGATCATCCCGTCAATGGGGGAAACCACGACGGTTTCCTTGAGCCTTTCACGCGCGTCTTCCACCTCCAGCCGGACACGTTTGACCGAAGCTTCGGCCAC
>JADGAO010000298.1:1711-3303 GCA_015231995.1 Nitrospinota bacterium
GCGTCATCGCGCCGGAGGGGTTTAATTAAACCCCCTCGCAACTGCGTTGCGGTCCCTCTTCCTAAGGGGGGACAAAAAGGGGAGTTCTTCACCCCGCCGTCCTCGCTAGTGGCGGCTCGGGAGCCGCCCGTCCTAAAGACGGGCGCGTCGCGACGCGCCCCTACAAGACCGATGTGAACACCTCGAACAGCGTTTGTCGCTTCTGTTGTATAACCATTTGGAGACAGCCCCAAGCTTCTTAATTTCAGATGAAACTGTGACCCGAAATTGGACGGCAGGCTGTCCTGATTCAGGTCACCAATTGGAGGCGCCAAAAATGAGCTTTTGAGGGTCTTAATAGAAAAGCGGAAAAATCCCGAATTCATGGCAATGATTTTCAAAGGGTTATTTTTAAGAATAGATTGGGCGGCAAACAGGCATGACGCTTGCTTAAATCATGGGTTGCATCATGCTCCATGGCTTTTCAGGTTGCGTCTGGCGGCTTTAGAATAATTACAGATTGGTGGTAAGGGTTTAAGACAATGCGAAAAATATTGGGTGGGATATTCCTTACAGTTTCGCTACTTGTAGCCGGATGCGGAGGCGCCACTTCGGAAAACAAATCGGGCGTCACTCAAAGCGCGGACTCAAACGGGTCTGGCGGGTCGGCTCCTACGTCGAACCTTGGCGCCATCGGGAAGAAACCGGATTTTTCATGGCATGATTCCTACCTTACCGGGAGGCACGCCTCTTTCACCTGCGGGGACACCTGCCACACGCTTGCTTTTACCGCTAAAGCCAGCGCAGATTCTCCTGCCGGATATCAGGTCACATCCGACCGCACGCAGATTTGCTATCAGTGCCATGCCAATAACTACAATTCCACGACTAACCTTAATCATTCCGCCAATAACATCGGAACGTATTGCAACTCCTGTCATTATTCCGACAACTTCAGGACGCATACCCGCATAAGCCCCGACCAGTACCACGCGAATATCACAACAGGTTGCTCCACATGCCACTCCGGCAGACAACCCTCCACCCACGCCAACGGGCGGACATCCGGTTGCGAGAATTGCCATTCGTACAGAAGCGGCTCATGGGGCTTGACCTCTGGCGCCCATACCCACACCAGCGGCTGTTCTTCGTGCCATGCCAGCAGGAAACCGGCCAGCCACTCCAACAGGCCGGACACTTGCGAGAACTGCCACAACTATCCCAACTGGAGCGCCGCCAGCATGAACCATAGCGGCATCACCAGCGGGTGCTCATCGTGCCATATGAACAGGAAACCGGCCAGCCACGCTGGCAGGTCGGACGCCTGCGAGAGCTGTCATACAACTTCCACCTGGTCTGGCGCCAGGTTCAACCATAGCGGTATCAACAGCGGTTGCGCTTCGTGTCATATCGGCAGGAAACCGGCCAGCCACGCCAACAGGCCTGACACCTGCGAGAGTTGCCACACCACGTCCACCTGGTCTGGCGGCAGGATGAACCATGCCGGTATCACCAGCGGTTGCTCGTCGTGCCATATGAACAGGAAACCGGCCAGCCACGCTAATCGGCCAAACACCTGCGAGAGCTGTCATTCCACATCCACCTGGTCTGGA
>JADGAO010000299.1 GCA_015231995.1 Nitrospinota bacterium
GATCGTGAATGAGAATGCGCTGGACGTATTCCAGATTTGAGGATATTAATTGGGCGCTTAAAAAGTCCTGCGCTTATTTATTGGGCGCCAAGTCAGATTGGTCAACCACGAGAGGGTATCCCTGCGGCGCTTTTTCCAACGCAACATTATCCCTTGGTTCAGCGGGTCTGCCATGGCCACGGTCACGCGCTCCACTATCTGATAGAGGAGGGTGACAACGTTTTCCATAGCGAAGCGCTTTGAGATGTGCGCATCCGGCTCACGCATAAGGCCGCTGTGGGTGATGTGAAGCGACATCTGGTAGTGATCGCGATGGGACGTGACGAGCCGCATCACTTCCTTTTCAGACATCTGCTTCCACTTTACCCCGGATTCCGAAGTCGAACGGGGATGGCTATATCTTGAGAGATTGCTTCGTCGCTTTGCTCCTCGCAATGACAAATTGCGGCGTTTTTGTTGTCATTGAGAGTGACAGCGAAGCAATCTGGCCCTAACTTCGGAAGCCGGATTTACTATCTCGTCCTGCGAAGCCCAGCAGTTCGGCTTGCTCTCGAAGACCTTCCTGTCTTCCTCTATGGAAGATTTGCGGATCGCGGAGGCTATGGTCAGGGCTCTATTTTGATGCGGGGGATACGAATGTGAGCCACTGAGCGTCTCAGGCGTACGGCGAGAAGGTCGCCTCCTCCACCTCTTCCAAAGTCGTCAGCCCGCGGAGCGCCTTTTTTAGCCCGTCGTACCGCATGGTCTTGTAGCCGGTTTTAACGGCGGCCTTTTTAATTTCAGGTAGAGGCGCATTTGCTATTATCAGCTTTCTGAGCTCATCGTCAACGAGGATCATCTCGTGAATTCCCAGCCTTCCACTGTATCCGGTGAACCTGCATTTGGCGCAACCCTTGCCACGCCACATTTTCACCTCCGTCGCGGCGTCGCAGATGAAAAGCCTTTCGACCTCTTCCTTCGGCAACGCATAGCTCTCCTTGCATGAGTCGCAAATCCTTCGCACAAGCCTTTGCGACATCACTCCAATCAGCGATGGGCCTACAAGGAACGGCTCTACGCCTATTTCAACAAGCCTTGTGACAGCTTGGATCGCGTCGTTTGTGTGAAGCGTAGAGAAAACAAGGTGTCCTGTCAGCGCGGCCTCCGTCGCTATCTTCGCCGTTTCGATATCCCGTATCTCGCCGATGAGCATTATGTCCGGGTCTTGCCGCAGAAACGCCCTCAAAGCCGTGGAAAACGTAAGGCCGACCGATGGATTGACCTGCACCTGATTGGCCCCTTCAAGCCTGTATTCTACCGGATCTTCGATGGTCATTATGTTAAGCTCCGGCGTGTTCACCCTCTGCAGGGCGGAGAACAGGGTGGTGGTTTTGCCGGACCCAGTTGGGCCTGTTATGAAAAACGCGCCGCTAGGAGCCTTGATAAGCTGTTTGATCCAATCATAGATTTCCTTCGAAAAATACAGCTCTTCGATTTGCGGGATGTTCCGCTTTTGTATCTGCCCCAAAAGGCGCAACACTGTTTTTTCGCCGTGGATGGTGGGCGCGGTGGAGACGCGGAAACTGATTGAACGGTTAGCCAGTTCCATCGTCAGGCGGCCATCCTGCGGCCTGCGCCGCTCCGTAATGTCCATACCGCTCAGTATCTTTATCCTCGAAACCAGTGGAGCCATCAAGTCCAACGAAAGCCGCAGTCGCTCGCTTAACACGCCGTCAATCCTGAAGCGGATGAGAATGTTATTCTCCATAGGCTCTATATGTATGTCGCTGGCCGAATCCTTGATGGCTAACAGCATTAGGGAGCGGCCCAGTTCTATGATCGAGTTGTCGCCGGCTAATTTCTCCAGTTCCGCCTTTCCGATCTCCCTGTTTATCGGGATCATTGAGACGTCAAACTTGCCGCTGATATCCTCCAAAACCTTCTTGTCGATGAACTGTATCTCGATTGCGTCAAGGATGTCCTCCGCCATCGAGAAAACGACGCTTATTTTAGCCTTGAGATGTTTTTCAACATCTTCGATTATGGATTTGTTCGTCGCATCGGCCATCGCCACGGTCACGCGATCCCCCAACTGGTATATCGGCGCTACGATATTTTCCCTGGCGAATTTTTTCGACATACGCTCGACCACTTCCGGTTGGAAGAGGGTTTCATTGAGATCCATAAGCGCCACGCCCAGCGAATCCGCCCACAACCTACACGCCTCTGACTGGCGCATCAGACCGTTGTGGATGACGTGAAGCAGTACCTGGTAGTGGTCGCGGTGGGCCATGATAATCCGCATGACTTCCTTTTCGGGAAGCAGGTTTCTTTTTATCACCTCGTCGAGGAACGGTTTGTTTTCACTCCGCATTTGATTTCCTCCTGCGTCTCATCTCGGCGGCAAGCTTTTTTATCTCGTCCTGCGAAGCCCAGTAGTTGGGTTTGCTCTCGAAAACCTTCTTGTCTTCCTCTATTTCCTCGAGCATTTTCTTGAGATCATATTTATTTGTCATAGCTGGCCTCCTAAGCGGGGGGACGTTTTCTGTTCTCTGTCACGTCGTCCCACGTCTCTTTGATGTGGAGTTTCATCTCCGCGATTGGAGTGTCTTTCCTGATGTAATTGGCCGCTCCAATTTCCAGGCAATCTTTCACAACGTCCATGGCGCTAAGCGAGGAGAGCATTATCACCAAAGCGTCCGGGAATTCCTTGATTATCTCGACCAGAGCTTCCTTGCCGGTCATCAATGGCATGTTAATATCCAGGAGGGTTATCATTGGACGGGTCTTCCGGAAAAGCTCTACTGCATCCCGTCCATTTGACGCTTCTCCGACAACATCACAACTCATTGACTCCATCACCTTGCGCAAAAGAAGTCTTATATGCGCCTCGTCGTCAGCTATGAGAACAGTGATCTTTCCTGGTTTACCCGTGTTCATGTAATCACCGGCAGGGCGAAAAAGAAAACGCTTCCCTTTCCATTTTTTCCGCTTTTCATTCCAACCTCTCCCCCATGAGCTTTTACTATTTTACTCACTATGGCCAGTCCAAGCCCCGTGCTCTTTTCCCCGCCGGTAGGCTCGGCGGATAGCCGCTGGAACTCGCCGAAAAGACTGGGACGCTCCTCCGCAGGTATTCCCGGCCCTTCGTCGGCCACCTCGACAAGCGACCATATTCCGTCGGCTTTCAGCGTGACTGTTATTGTGGAGTCCTTCGGCGAGAATTTTATGGCATTGCTCAGGAAGTTGTCCAAAACCTGGCCTATCCGTTCGTGGTCGAAGCTTATCAGCGGAGAACTTTCCACATTCATCACG
>JADGAO010000029.1 GCA_015231995.1 Nitrospinota bacterium
CCACCCCCCTTGTCAGGGGGGCTACTCCTCCGGCGCGAAGACGCGCCACCTCCCCGAGCTTCGGAGAGGAAAAGGATGGCGCCTTCACCCTGCCTGGTAAATGCACAAGAACACCTCGCCGAGCTATTGTATTTAGCGTTAGCCGGATATTGAGGTCTCATCTCTTCGCCGCCTTCATCGTTTCATGATACCAGCGTCCGCGCTCCGCAAGAAGCGCGCCGGGATACGTTCCCGCAAGCAGAGACTGTTTCTCGCCCGATTCCGCCAGAAGCCTGGCGTATTCCACCGCCGTCAACCCGCCAACAGGCTCAACGGGAACGCCATCTTCGGCCACGCGTTCGATCAATTCCCGTTCGGCTTTCGCCATCGGTTTTGCAGGGTCTTTCATCTGCGACATGATAACGCGGAACACTCGCTCGCCGATCTTTAGCATGTCCGCCGAAGCGGAGATCGGGCTTCGCAGGTTGACCCCGGTTTTGTCTTCCGTCCCGGAGTTTCTCACAAACAGCGCAGACGGGCCGTGTGGAGTGGATATTCTCATATACAGCATGTCAGGCTCTTCGGGGCGGTGGATTTCCTTAACGTCGAGCTTCCCGAAAACATCGACAACGCCCGCCGTCACCTCCGCCTTCACGCTCTCCCACAAAGGGCATCCACGCCGCCACCTGTTTTTATCCACATAAAAAACGTACATGGTCTTCTTGAAACCGGACGTGAAGGGGGCGCGGAGCTTTGCGAACTTCGCCTTTACGTCAAGGGCGTTGAATCCGGCGCTGTCGAACGTGGCCGCGAATGTGTTGAGGAGGCATTTCATCCCGTTGCCCGCGAACGCGGATGTCGGCGCCCCGCCAACGCTCATCACGCCTGGCGTTATGGAATGCCCGCTCTCCTCGCCGCCTATCGCAAATGATATTTTGTCGGGCGTGGCGAGGTTGACGCCCGCATCGTTCAATATTTTCTCAATGGCGTCGGCGGAGGGTTTTTCGGATACGGCGATGGATTCGATCTTCTTCCATACGTCTGCGGCGACCACGGGTTCGATGGCGGACAACGCGGCTGTAAGCAATATCCACTTGTCGCCAACAGCCGTGATGGAGGTGGAGAAACCAAGACGCTCCGCCTCACCGATCGCATTCAGATCGCTCTCCACGGTGTTGACGAAAAGGCCCCGCGTCCCGCGTTCTTTCAACAACATTGATTGCAGAGCCGCCGTCTCGTCGCCGGAGAGAACGATAATCGAGCCTGTGAAAGGGTCGTAATCGAGCCTGTAAAACCTGTCGCCGTCCCCATCCAACACCGCGCCGCAAACGCTCTTCTCTCCGGATTTGATTTTCTCCGCGTTTTCATCTCCCAACCTGAACATGGTTTCCACGATACGGTTGCCGTGGAAGCGGCCCTTTGGTCCGGCCTGGTCTTGCGTTATCTCGCGGACGCCTTCTATCTCCGACACTCCGCAACGTCCGTTTATCACGCCGTTTTCATCCGCGTTCACGATCACGACATCGCCGAACCCCGCTTTGCGCAGGATACGCTCGCCGATGCGGGAGAAGGCGCCGTTGGCGAAATCCGCCACAACAGTCACGCTGGAAAGAGAAGACGGGTTGGTTATCCAACTGTTTTTTACGTCGAGCGAGAACGCTTCGAAAAAAACAGGGAGCCGGGCCGAATGATCCTCGATCCTTCCGGCTGGAATCATGTTTTTGACTTGAGTGTAATCAGTGGAAAGCACAAGGGCCGACAACGCCTCGTCGTCCCCCGGCAGGAGTTTAAACCCGCGTTTCGTGAATATCTTTATTCCGTTGTACGCCGAAGGATTGTGCGAGGCGGTGATGACGAATGCCCCGCTCATCCCCGCGTAACGCGCATAGAGGGCTATCGCCGGTGTCGGCGCCATTCCCGCCAATACCGCGTCAAGGCCGCCTTTTACGATTCCAGAAACGACGGCGTTTGTGAACACCCCCGATTTGTCACGCGGATCCCATCCCACGGCCACAGCCGCGCCAGGCTCCGCAAAACCGTTCTTTATCAACTGGCGTGTCCGGCAATAGGCGTAAAGCTCCATGAACTCTTCGGTCATCACCTCTTTTTCGAGGAACGCAGTCTGCGGGGAAAGCCCGCGCAGACCGTCGCTGGCGGATAACGCCGTGAGTTTGCGGACGCCGTCGGTGCCCTGAATCCTTGTCATGACTAGCGCTTCCTGAACGAGGAAGGGTTACGCGACCGTAACGGACTTGGCAAGCGACCGGGGCCTGTCAACGTTGCGCTTGAGCGTGGTCGCGGTGAAGTACGAGAAAAGCTGGGCCGCCACCATCTCGAAAAACGGAGCGGTGAAAGGCGGAGCCTTGGGAAGGATAATCGTTTCGGAAAACGGGAGGTGTTTGGAGGGCGATTTGGACTCCGACATCACGCCGAGCACATATCCGTTCCTGGCGCGTATCTCCTCCGCCGACGAGAGCGTGAGTTTGTAAAGCTCCGCGTCTTCCTCCGGCGGCATGAACACGACGCAGTTGAGGTTGTCGTCTATAAGGGCTATCGTTCCGTGTTTGAGAAAACCGCTCGGCATCCCCTCCGCATGGACGTAGGCCACCTCTTTCATCTTCAGGGCCGACTCCCGCGCAATCGGGTAGTACCGTCCCCGCCCAAGGTAGAGCCAGTGCGGGATGTGGCTCTGCTCTTTGGCTATCGTGTGGATGAAACCGGATTTCTCGTTCAATATTTTTTCGATCCCTTTCGGGACGGCGTCAAGCTCTTTCTCCCTGGCCTTCACGTCCTTGGCCGTAAGCTTGCCGTTCAAAAGGCCAAGCCGCAGGGCGAGCCTGGCCATAATCACCATCTGCGAGAGGGCGGCCTTCGTGCTTATCACGCATATCTCCGGGCCGGAGCCTTGCAGAATGAGGTGATCCACCGTCCGCGCCATTGACGACCCCATCACGTTGACGATGGCCCCTGTGACCGCGCCGCCGGCTTTGGCGTGACGCAATGCGGAGAGGGTGTCGTAAGTTTCGCCGGACTGGCTGGCCGCAAGCACAAAAACGTCGTCATCCACGTTGGCCATGAATTTGAACTCGTCGGAGGAGGCCAGGCTGGCCGTCACCCCCGCGTATGCGCTGAAATAATACTGGGCGAACTGCGCCACGTAGAAAGTCGTGCCGACCCCCGTCAGGTACAGCCGGGGTTTGTCGGCTATCGCCTCGGCGAACTTCATGAGCCGGTCTTCCTCGATATTCATCGCGGTGCGGACGACCTGCGGCTGTTCGTGTATTTCCTTCAACATGTAGTGCGGGAAACCGCCCTTCTGGGCCATCTCCGAGTCCCACATGATCTCAAGCACCTGCTTTACCACCATCTCGCCGGAGGATATGCGTTTGACCACATACCCGTCGTGCGTGACGATGGCGTACTCGTTGTCATCCAATATCACCGCGCTTTTGGTGTTCTCGATGAACGCGTTGAAGTCGGAGCCGATATAATTCTCCTCCACCCCAAGGCCGAGTATCAGCGGGCTTTCCTTGCGGGCGCAATATATCCTGTCCGGCTCGTGCGCGGTGAGAAGAGCCACGGCGTAGGTGCCGTCCAGAGCCTTCAACGTGGCGGTGAACGCCTTCTCCACAGACTTGAGCTTCGAGTAATTCTCCTCGATAAGATGCGCTATGGACTCCGTGTCCGTGGCGGAGACGAAGACATGCCCCTTTTTCTCGAGCTTCTCGCGCAGGGAGATGTAGTTGGAGATGATCCCGTTGTGCACCACCGTGAACAGACCGTCGCACGAGGAATGCGGGTGGGAGTTAAGCTTGGTTACGCCGCCGTGCGTCGCCCATCGCGTATGGGCTATTCCCACGTTGCCGTGGAGGTCGAGGAAGTTTTCCTTCTCGCTGACCTCTTCCACCGAACCGATGTTCTTGCGCACCGACGGTTTCCCGGAGCCGTTGATGACGGCTATCCCGCAGGAGTCGTATCCTCGGTATTCAAGGCTTCTTATCGAGCTGACCAGCTTCTCGGAAATGTTTCCAAGAGCCACAACCCCGGCTATTCCGCACATCGCTATCTAAAGCTCCATCAGTCCGCGTTTTCGTTCAGCGGACAGAACAGTTATGGTCAATGCTCCGGGCGGCCTCTATAACCGTTCCGGCGGCGATCGAATTCAAGGCGCCTACCACGGCCCCGTCGCCGATGAACGCGCCGAGCTTGGCCAGGCCAGTTTCCATGGCCGTTTTGTTTACTTTGACGCGCACAGGGCTTTGGTCTATCCGGTGGTTTATCGTCATCACGCCCGCGCCGAGGCTGACGCCTTCGCCGATGACGGAATCCCCGATGAAACACGACCTGCCGACCCTGGCGCCGGGAAATATGACGCAGTTCTTAAGCTCCGACCCATGCCCGATGACGCTGTTTGCGCCTATGCATGTGTACGGGCGGATAAGGACGTTGTGGCCGATGAACGAACCGGGTCCGATGTACGCAGGCCCTTCCATCACGGCGCCGGGCATTATCTCCACGCCTTCCGATATGCGGACGGGGCCTTTAAGCGCTGAGCCGGAAATGGTGACGCTTTGATGGACTTCGGCGGAACTCCAGGTGTCCATTATGGATTTGTTGGCAGTCAGGATGTCCCACGGGTACGCCATGTCCAGCCAGTCGCCGTCCCAGATGGCCGCATGAAGGTTCGTGTTTTTTATGACGGATTTGAGCGCCTTCTCCATATCCGCGCCGGCCTTGTCGAGAAACTCGAAAAACCTGAACGGAAGCACGAAAACCCCCGCCAGCACATAGTTGCCCAATCCCTCTTTCTTGCCCGGTTTCTCTATTATTTTGGTAATCTTCGTGCCGGAATCCAGATAGACGTTGCCGTATTTTTCGCCCGATTCGGTGAGGCAGATGGCCGCAGTCGGCTCGTTGCTCAACCCGAAGGATTGCATGGCGACGCTGAAGATGTTGTTCGTGGTCATTGTATCGGCGTAGACAAGCAATATGTTCTCACCGGGGGAGAACCTGTCCCTGGCTTTAAGTATCGCTTTGCCGATGCCTTCCGGTTTGCCCTGATCCACAAAGTGGACGGAGACGCCCTGCGGGGTGGACTCGGAAAGATGGGCGCGCATCTTTTCTTTCCTGTGGCCGACGACGATGTTGATGTCGTTGATACCGGCCCCTTTGAGGAGCGTAATGATGTGGTCTATCACATACTGTCCGGCGACGGGTATCATCGGGTTTGGGCGGGTGGCCGAAAAAGGCGCCATGTTGCTTCCCCGTCCGCCAGCCATTACAAGAGCTTTCATTTTTCCGCCGTCACCGTTTGTTTAATAATCGCAAGCTGACAGTATAATCCACAGCGGGAATTGAAGCAATCGCGCGCGCGCGAAACGTAATTGTCATTGCAAGCAAGCCGAAGACGCCGGGGCGGAAACACCTCTTTGATCAGAGTTTGTCATTATGAACGTAATGTCATTCTGAACCCTTCGAGGGACTCAGGGTAAACTCCGCGTAGCGAAGTGAAGAATCCATCGGAAAAAATATTCTATTATACTTTGCTTCGGTCGCCAGGCGCTCCCTCAGGATGACAAAAAACGGGCTCCCTCAGCAATGGTCGCAAAGCTCCTTTAGGATGACAAAATATGGAAATCGTTTGGTTATGCCAAGAGCCTCTTCCGAAAACGGCCTCTTCCGAAAACGGTTTTTCTCCGCCCCTTTTTGCAATATCATTAAGTAAGGGACGCCGATGAATGTCCCTATTACTGAATCTGTTTGAAGGATATTTACTCGATGGCTCAAACTAATCCACCCGCTGTGGCGATGACGCCTGCGGATATAGAGGCGATGGGGGAGCGCGCAAGAGCCGCCTCTCGCAAACTCGCGAATCTTTCATCCACGGTGAAGAACGCCGCTCTAAATAAAATGGCGGATCATCTTGAAGCTCGCTTTGACGAAATCGCCACGGCCAACAAGCTGGATATGGACGCTGGCGCGACGGCCGGTCTTTCCTCCGCGATGCTCGACAGGCTACGCCTCGACCAGAAACGGGTGAAAGCGATGGCCGACGGATTGCGCGAGGTTGCGGCCTTGCCCGACCCTGTCGGCGAGGTGGACAGAATGAAACGCAGGCCTAACGGCATGTGGGTAGGCAGGATGCGCGTGCCGCTTGGAGTGGTGGGGATAATCTACGAGTCCCGCCCAAACGTCACTGCCGACACGGCGGCGTTGTGCTTAAAATCCGGCAACGCCGTGATACTGCGAGGCGGCTCGGAGGCGATACACTCCAACCGCGCCATCGCCCGCATACTCGACGACGCGGCTGTGGAGGCCGGGATACCGCGCAACGCCATACAGCTTGTGCCGACGACCGACCGGCAGGCGGTGACTGTTTTGCTCAAGATGGACAAGCATATTGACATCATCATCCCGCGAGGGGGACACGAGCTGATACGGTTCGTGGTGGAGAACTCTACGATACCCGTCATCAAGCACGATAAAGGCGTGTGCCACGTTTATGTGGACAAGGCCGCCGACATAGCAATGGCGGAGAAAATAATTTTCAACGCGAAAGTCCAGCGCCCCGGCGTGTGCAACGCCACGGAGACGCTTCTTGTCCACAAAGACATTGCAAGCCAGTTCCTCCCCCGCGCCGTGGCGACACTGCGCGAGGCGAAGGTGGAACTGCGCGCCTGCGAGCGGTCGCGGGCTATCGTCAAAGACATGAAGCCGGCCACCGAAGATGATTGGTATGAAGAATATCTCGACCTTATCCTGGCGGTGAAGGTGGTGGAGAGTTTTGACGAAGCTGTGGATCACATCGCAAAGTACGGCTCCTCGCATACGGAAGCCATCGTCACCAACGATTACCGGACGGCGCAGGAGTTTTTGAAAGTGGTGGACTCGGCCGCCGTGATGGTGAACGCCTCCACCAGGTTTTCCGATGGCGGGCAGTTCGGCCTTGGTGCGGAGGTGGGCATCTCTACGCAGAAGCTCCACGCCCGCGGCCCGATGGGGCTCGAAGAGCTTACGTGCCTCAAGTTCATCGTCTATGGAGACGGGCAGGTGAGGGAGTGATCCCTCCGGGAGTGGCGTGATGAAAGTAGGAGTGTTCGGCGGGGCGTTCAACCCCATCCATCTGGGCCATCTTTCCGCCGCCAGCGAGGTTGCGGAAAAGGCCGGGCTGGAGCGCGTATATTTTGTAGTGTCCGCCCGTCCGCCTCACAAAGGGGATCATCGCATGGCGGATGCGGGGTCACGCTACCGCATGGTGGAACTGGCCACGGAGGACAATCCCCTGTTCCGCGCAAGCAGGGTGGAGATAGACCGCCCCGGCGCAAGCTATACGGTGGACACGATGCGGCATTTCCGGGAGAAATACGGCGATGACGTTTATTTCATCCTTGGTCAGGACGCGATGGAAGATGTGGGCTCGTGGCGCTCCGCATCCACACTGCTGAAGACGACGAACTTTATCGTCGTCACCAGGCCCGGTTACGACCCGTCGGCGCTTATCGAGATTTTAAACGGCGTGCTCGGCGCGATTTACAAAAACATCAGGATAACCCAGGTGGATGTTGACGGAGACGGCGTGACCAGGACGATGCGGGTGGAGGGGACGGTCTCCACAATTAGTTTGACGGAGATCACGCCGCTGGGGATTTCATCTTCGCTCATACGCGAAAAGCTGGCGCGCGGCGAGACGATAAAGTATCTTGTGCCGGACGCCGTGGAGCGTTATCTTAAAGTCGAGGGATTATACCGGAGCTTGCCGGGGAAGGGGGCGATATCAGCCTGAAAACGCTTAACCGAGGTTTAGCCGACAGGACGCGGCTGTGCTACAATTGTGCGCTGGATAAGAAGGCGGAGGACGTGCTTGCGCTCGATGTGAGCGGGATTTCGGACGTGGCGGACGTTTTCATCATCGCCAGCGGGAACTCCCGGCAACAGGCGCTGGCGATAATCGGCGCCATCGAAGAAGGGCTCAGGAGCCGCGGGGAGAGAAGCTACCACATCGAGGGTTATGAAAACGCGACGTGGATACTGCTGGACGCAGGCGACATCGTCGTCCATGTGTTCCAGCCGGAAACGAGGGAGTATTACGGGCTTGAGAGGCTGTGGGCCGACGCTGTGGCGTTCGAATTCGACGTGGAATAAAATATCATGATGGAAGCATGAAGGGTCATGGACAAAGATAAACTGGAAAAGTTTCGCGGCGTTCTTACTGATATGAGGGCGAGGATAGCGGGGGATTTCGAACGGGCTGTCCAGGCCGGGGCGGAGGAGTTCGGCGCGGATGTCCCCGACATCAACGACGACGCCACACGCGCCATCAACCGCACGGTGATGATGGAAATCGGCGGCAAAAGCCATGAGACCCTCATGCAGATAGACGATGCGTTAAGCCGCATCGGCGCAGGGGCTTATGGCGAGTGCATGGAATGCGGCGAGGAAATACCGGAGAAACGGCTGGAGCTTCTTCCGTTCGCCCAGTTCTGCGTGAACTGCAAAGAGAAACTGGAAAAAGAAGGGCCGGAAGGCTCTTAGGCGCGGCTTATGCCACTGCGCCTGCTTTTCCTGCTCGCTTCGGCTCTCGCCCTTTCCCTTTACCTCATGTATCTCAACGCCAGTCCGATCCAGGTCACTTTATATCCCGGCGTCACGCAGACGGCTTCCGTCTCCGTGTTCGCGCTGGGCGCGTACTGCCTGGGCGTGGTCTCCGTTTTCCTCCTCTATTTCTACGACACGCTGGTACAGGCCCTCGATTCCATGAAAGAGGCCGCCTACGAGCGCAAGATGGCGCGCGCCAGGGCTTTGATAGAATCGGGCCGGGACAAAATAGCCGTCCAGAGCTGGCGCGAGGCCGAGAAACTTTTCAACAAGGCGCTTGCGCTGGCCCCGGACAGCGTTCCGGCCATGATAGCCCTCGGCGATCTCAAGCGTGACGGCGGGGAGCTGGCCGAAGCCGTAAGCCTCCATTCGCGCGCGCTGGCCGTGGACCCCGAATCGGCCTCTGCGGGACTTTCCCTTGCGGAGGATTTCATACGCCAAGACTCGATCGACCCGGCCCTCAACATCCTGCGCGATGTGCGGCAGGCGGCGGGCCGCTCTTTGCCGCCGCTTGTGAGGATGCGGGACATATACGCCGGAACCGGCTCCTACACGGATGCGCTGGAGGTTCAAAAAGAAATAGTCTCCCTCGTCTCCGGGGAGCGGGCCGTCAAGGAACGGGGGCTTACGGCCTATTTCCACATGAGGATCGCCGAAGGCCATTTTTTACGCAACGAGTTCGGCGACGCGGTGGACGGGTATCAGGCCGCGATCCGCGTTGATGAAAACTGCGAGCAGGCTTATATCAAGCTCGCCTTCGTCCTCACAAGGATCGGACGGGAGGGCGAGAGCGTCGCCGCGCTTCGAAAAGGTTTTACTGCAACCCGGTCGCCGGTCATCTTCAAATCGCTGGTTTCGGCCCTTATCCAATCGGGCGATATGAAATCAGCCGAAAAAGAGATATCGCAGGCCATGTCATCCAATCCCGACGAGCCGACGTTGAACCTGTTGTTGGCGGGGGTGCATATCCGCTCCGGCGATTATCCTTCCGCGCGTCGGGCGTTGGAGAAAGTTGGCGACAGCCTTTCCGGCTCCGTTCTTTATAACCTCACGGAGGCGAAAATCCGCCGTGGCGAAAACAACGTGGACTGGGCGTTGATGGCGTTGGACAAGGCGTATATCGCGGCGTCGGAGTCCATGTTTGCATCGGACGGGGATGTTGAGTAGGTTGCGGCATTAAAGCGGGTTAAAATAAGAACAAGAGAATTTCACGAAGGACAGAATATGTTGTCGGCCAAAGAACGAGTAGAGGAAATCGTTCATAAACTACCCCCAGACGCTACCTGCGATGAAATTATAAGGGAGCTTGCGTTTGAGCGGATGGTGGAGCGTGGGTTGGCGGACTCCCGCGCAGGGAAAGTTATCTCCAACGATGAAATGCGGCGCAGGATTGGCCAGTGGCGGTTTTAACGGCTTTCTGAAGGCATTGACATGAAAAGAAACGTAATACAAATCATCCTGTATCCGGGCAATGAAGGCGGCTATGTCGCCGAGTGCGTCAGCCTGCCGGTTGTTACGCAAGGCGCAACGCTGGATGAAACCGTCAAGAACATTAAGGAAGCGCTGGCCCTGCATCTGGAGGGCGAAGACCTGGTGGAAATGGGGTTGTCGCCCAATGCGCCGCTCATCGTAAGCATGGAGCTTGAGCCGATTCATGCCTAAACTGCGACGCTTGTCCGGCGCACAAGTAATCGCTGTTTTGGGACGTTTTGGGTTTTATGTAGTTGGTCAGAGAGGAAGCCATGTAAAGCTGGCAAGGCTTGTCGGCGAAAGAAGGCAAATCCTCACTGTTCCCAACCATAAAGAAATAGATACGGGTACATTGAAAGCCATTTATAGACAGGCTTCCGCTTATGTTTCCGAGGTCGAATTGCAAACATATTTCTATTCGGAATAGCCACAGGAAAATGAGCGATAAACGCCGAAGCCTGGTTGACCCGTAAGGCCATGTGACAATATGAGCTTTAACCACTTTCACGGCCTGCAATGATACCTACTGAAAAGATACTGGAGCCGTTGAGCGCGGTCATAGACCCGGAGGTGGGGCTTAACATCGTCGAGATGGGGCTTGTGTACCGCGCAGAAGAAAAAGAGAGCGGGATTTTCGTCGAGATGACGATGACCTCCCCCGCATGTCCGATGGGCGGTTATATCCAGAAACAGGCGGAGGCGGCTCTGCGTTCCGCTTTCCCCAAAGCCTCACAGGTGAACGTCAGCCTCGTCTGGGACCCTCCGTGGGGGCCGGATAAAATGACCGACGATGCTAAGAAAAAGCTGGGCATCAAAAAATAATAAACCAGATCGGAAGTAGCGATGTCGTCTCCATATTTCAAGCTTCGCCCCCCCATTATGTTGATGGGCATGTTGTCGCTTATCGCCGGGCTTATCGCAGGATTGCAAAGGCTGGGGATGAACGTGCCTTTGGGAGCCGGGCATCTGCCGGAATATCACGGGCCGTTGATGATATGCGGTTTTCTGGGAACCGTCATCGGGCTGGAACGCTCCGTCGCGCTCGGCAGGCTGTACGCATACGCCGCGCCCGCGTTGACGGGCGTGGGGAGTCTTCTGCTGGTCTTCGGCGTATCGGACGAAGGCGGCAAAATACTGCTCACCTGCGGGAGCCTGATACTGGCGGCTGTGTTCATATCCATACTTCGGCTTCAGATGGCGATGGCCACTGTCCTGATGGGACTGGCCGCGTTCATGTGGGCCGTGGGAAACGTGCTGTGGGTGTCGGGGATGACCGTGCCTGCCGTCACCCCCTGGTGGGCGGCGTTTCTGGTGTTGACGATATCCGGCGAGAGGCTGGAGCTTTCCCGCCTTCTTCAACTTACCCGCTCCGCAAACGCCGCGTTCCTTCTGGCCGTCGGCGTGTTCGTCTCTGGCGTGGCGCTGACGGTTGTGGCTCCGCTTGCGGGGTTGAAAATCATGGGGATTGGCATGATCGGGCTTGCGTTGTGGCTTGGGACTCACGACATAGCTCGGCATACGATAAAAATGACGGGGTTGACCCGCTTCGTGGCCGTCTGCCTGCTGACCGGTTATTTCTGGCTTGGAGTCAGCGGCGTCATGACTTTTTTCGTGGACGGGTTAGGCTCCGGCCCAATGTACGACGCTATGCTACACGCGCTGTTTCTGGGGTTCGTGTTCGCGATGATCTTCGGCCACGCGCCGATAATTTTCCCCGCCGTGTTGGAAGTGGCCGTTCCATACACCCCCGCGTTTTACGCGCATCTTATTGTGCTGGAGATTTCGCTGTTGGCGAGGGTTGCCTCCGATGTCGGCGGCATAAGCAAAGCCGTGGCGCACGCAGGCGCGTTGAACGAAGCGGCGTTGATTCTGTTTTTGTTGAATACGGTTACGGCGGTTGTACGGGGGAAGTTGGGGAAGTAGCGGGGTGAGCGATAGCCCGCTGTTATAGAGGCGGCAGTTCGCCCCCTCACTTCGCCATGTCGTAAACCCTGTCCCAATCGGGGGCCGGGGGCGACTCTATAAGCTCCGCGCATCTCTTTAAATAAAGTTTGCACGCGCCGTCGCCGCCGCGTTTCAACCGGTCGCAGTACGAAAACAATTCCGTCGCCTTCGAGAAATCCATGTCGCGGAACGTCTTGAGCGCGTGGGCGAACGCATGGGCGAACATCCGCTGAGGCTCCGCCGAGTCTTCCATCGTTTCCATCACCTCGAACAGGCGTATCGCGTCTTTCTTGCCCTGCACCCGCACCATGTCCAGCTCCCTGCAAAGGAACAGGTCTTTGATGTGGCCGTGGGTAAACTCGGATATCAGTATGTACGACCCGTAATATTTGTTGACTCCCTCCAGCCTCGCCGCAAGGTTCACGGAGTCGCCCATCATGGTGTAGTCCATCCTCTCGCGCGACCCCATGTTGCCGACAACCATCGGCCCGGTGTTTATGCCCATGCGCACGTTAAGCTCGTCCTTGCCCTGCTTGCGCCAGTTCTCGCGCATCACGGCGAGCCTGCGTTGCATTATGACCGCCGAGCGCACGCAAAGCTCCGCGTGGTTCTCCGCGATCAACGGGGCGCCCCAGAACGCGATTATCGCGTCGCCCTCGTATTTGTCCACCGTGCCGTCGAACTCGTGGATGATGTCCGACATCGCCGACAGGTATTCGTTTAGCAAAAGCACAAGCTCCGTCGGCGGCAGTTTTTCCGATATCGTGGTGAACCCCGCCACGTCGGAGAAATAGGCCGTCATCACGCGTTTCTCCCCGCCAAGCTTGAGCAGGCCGGGGTTGTCGATGATCATGTTGATGACTTTCGGCGACAGGTACCTGCCGAAAGCGTCTTTGATGAAGCGTTTTGATTTCTGCTCCGTCAGATACTGGTGCGTCGTCACCGTGATAAACCCCGTGATTATCATCAGGCCCGGCGTGACGGAGTTGAGCCACAACTGCGCCTCCGTGAACATGTAGTAATTGAACATCCACAGCGACACGAACATAAGTGCGGTCATCGTCAGGCCCGGTATGATCCCGACCCTGCGAAGGATGAAAATGAGAAGTACGCCGATGACGCCGGTGAGGAATGTGTCGTAAAGGTTCTGCCACGCCTTCTTGCTTATCGCCTTGCCGGTGAGCGCGTTGGAGGCCGCAGTAGCCTGCACCTCCACGCCGGCCGTGTAGCCGAAAGGGGTCACGCGAAGATCGTAAAGCTGTGTGGCCGTCGCGCCGATGAAAACGATCTTCCCTTCAATGGCGCTTCTTGTATCCGGGTCGTTGAACGCCTTTGACATCACGTCCGCCGCCGATATGATTGGAAAAGTGCTGTCCGGCCCCAGGTATCGCAACAGCATCCGCCCGTGAGCGTCCATGGGGATGAAATTGTCGCCATACCCTATCCCGGAAAACATGTTGTCGCGGAACACGGCCCGCGCGTTCTGGTAGTCGCCGGAATACATCAGGGCCGCAGAGAGCGCCAGCGACGGGAATAAGTCGCCCCTGTGCTCCATCACAAGCGGATGGGAGCGTATCACGCCGTCCTGTTCCATCCATGTGTTCAGGAAACCAGCCGCCGCTCCAGATTCCTGGATTATAGGGATGTTCGGCTCCACCCCGCTGACGGTGAACCCGATGTGCGTCTCCTTGCTCTCCCTGTCGCGCTGGACTTGTTTGATGCGGAAGGGTTTGATCAGCGGAAATTTTATCTCGTCGGCTTCTGCGGCGTAGACGGCCTCGTCCTTGCCGTGGAACAGGAACCCGGTCACCACGTTACCCGCGTTTTTGATGGCCGTGCCCAGAGCCGCGTCGCGTGAACTGACTTTCTTGAGCCGCTCCAGCTCCTCGATGAAATCGGGCGCCTTTTCCTGCAGTGAGGCGATATCGGCGATGAAGCTGATTCTGTCGAGGATATCTTTGGCGTCTTTGTCCGCCTGGGTGGAGAAGGATATGTCCAGCGCCACCACCTTTGCGTTGTACCCGGCGAGTTTGGTCACCAGCTGGCCGATCACATCCCTCGGCCACGGCCACCTGCCGTGCGCGTCCAGCGATTTCTGGTCAATGCCGACGATGACTATCCGAGGATCGGCCTGGTAGGGGGCGGAATATTTGGTTAACAGGTCGAATATCTTTAGTTCGAAAATCTCGATGAAATACGGGGGATAGAAGGCCAGCGCCATGAGCGCGGCCATGATGAAGAAGTAAATCCTGTTAAGCGTCAAGCTTTAAAGCGATCCCACGCCGTCAAAAAAAGGCCAGCCCAATGGACCGGCTCATGCCAAAAACCTCACACGGATGTCACATCCGCGTTGAGGGCATTATATACCGCAGGATATGTAGTGTTGGCGCCTTTTTTTGCGTGGGGCTCTATTGGCGCGCCTGTATTGTAGGGGCGCATCGCTCTGCGCCCGTCTTAAAGAAGGGCGATTCACGAATCGCCCCTACCATCGGAAGGGAAAGTGGGATCCCCCCCATCAAAAACCCCTAAAGTAAATTTCCGCTCCCGCCGACAAATCAGGTAACTGGGATTGCATCTGAAGTCCCAGCCAAATCGTCTGCTGTATTATTTGAAAGGACGAAGTGAAGTCATGGCATGGCTACCTTTTTTCGGCGGCTCCAAAAAAACCGGCAAAGCGGAATCCGGCGACGCTATGGCCGTTATCAAATCCGCAGTCAAAACCAAACGTAAAGTGACCGTCACCCTTCCAGACTCGCAAGGCGAACAACGTCGCTCTTTCTTTGTAGGCGTCAACGAGGGGGGGGAACCGGGGTTCTACATCGATCTCATGCTACAGGACGATTTCGCGCAATCGCTCGAGCCGGATCGCACTTTGGCCGTCATGCGGTTTATGCTCACCGGGGCGCCGCACGAGTTGAAAGCCGTCTACGCCGGAGTCGAAGATTTTGACGGATACCCGTCGCTCAAGTTCCATCCGCCGGTAAGCGTGGAAAACCTACAGCGCCGCAAGTTCTTCCGCGTGGAGCCGAAGATGAGCGAACCTGTCGACCTGGCAATCCAGAGCGGGCTCAACGAGACCACCAGCGCGCTTGATATCAGCCTCGGCGGAGCGCGGTTCCGCGCGTCAAACAAGGTCAACGAAGGCGAGGCGTTCGAGCTTACGATGAAGATTCCCGGCGCGCCATCGTCCATCCTCAGCGCGATGGCTTACGTCAGGGATTGCACGCATGCGGATACGACGCGGCGCGCCAAAACCGGGAAACCGTATTGCGTGCGCGTGGAGTTCGACAGGATAGACGACAGGTCGGCCCACTCGCTAAACAAATACGTTTTCAACCGCCAGAGAGAGATAGCTTTCTTCTTCAGTTAAAAGGTTCAACGCAGGAGGCCGGCTTTTTGCTATAATCACAGGCGCAATTGGAGAGACCATAATGGCCAAACCGGGCGAAGAGGAAAGCGCATCGCAGGAGGAATCCACCGGCGCGAAAGTCCTGTCCATGACGATGATGGAGCTGGACCATTTCCTGGACATCCCTCTCACCATCAGCGTGGAGCTTGGCCACACCAGCAGAACGGTACGGGAAATAGTGGCTCTCCAGGCCGGTTCCGTCGTGGAGCTTAACAAGCTTGTCGGCGAGCCGATGGAGATATACATAAACGGCCTGCTGACGGCGCGTGGCGAGGTGGTGGTGGTCAACGAAAAGTTCGGCATTCGCGTCACCGACGTGATTGACCCGCTGGAAATAATCCGGTTCTCGCTTTAAATTAATCCTCCCGCCTTTTCGTCCCCCCTATTGTTTTCTAATCGGAAAAAGTTTTACTATCACATTTCACCCGTGCGCGGCGCGGTGTTTTTATAAGATGTAACCTGTATCCGGCGGCCAATGACGGCCGTTACAGCAACAGGTCTGACGCTTCTATTCTTCGGGGATTACATGGACTGGTTCAGGCGCAGGTCGTTCAATTTCCGGGTCATGTTCACTCTTGGCGCGGCGTTCGCCGCCGTCTCCGTCACTAACATCCTGTGGATGGGGACAAGCCAGAAGAAGACCTCCGTCAATGAGGCGATGCTTCGCGCCCAGGGCCTTGCGGACATCACTTTAAGCTCGCTTAACAACCTGATGATCGCCGGGGCCATGGACCGCCGGTTCGAGTTTCTTCGGATAATCGGCCAGACCGAAGGGATACGCGAAGTGCGGGTGATACGAGGCGAGAACGTCACCCGGCAATACGGCGAAGGATCTAAAGACGAGGCCGCTAAAACCGAAGCCGACCGTCGCGCCATTTCCACAGGCAAATCCGAATTCATCTACGCCGACGGCGAACTGTGCGCCACCATTCCTTTCCTGCTGACCAAAAACTGGCGAGACGTGAACTGCATGGACTGTCATGAGGGACGCGAGGGGGAGGTAATCGGCGCCCTTTCATTGACCCTTTCCATGAAGGAGGTGGAAGATAACGTATCTAGAATGAGCCTCCTGTTCGCGCTTTTTTTCACGATCGAAGGCGTCCTTCTGATACTTCTGCTTTACTTTCTCATCGCTCGAAAAATGGGCGGCCAGCTTTCCGGGCTTGCCGAGAGGCTCTCTGGAGGATGCGAAGGAGTGGCCGGGGCGTCGGAAAAAATACTTTCAGAAAGCGATGGTTTAACCAAGGGCGCAAGCGAACAAAACCACGCATTGGAAGATGTGGCGCTATCCATGAAACATCTGATAGGCCTGATAAAGTCCACCGGGGTCGAGTCCGCCAACGTCCGCAATCTCATGACGCAGATGGACGGGGCTGTCAGGAGCGGGGCCGCATCCATGGACAGCACAGTGTCCGCTATGGAATCCATAAAAAACTCGTCCGGCAAGATCAGGACGATAATCAAGCAAATCGAGGAAATCGCCCAGCAGACCAACCTGCTTGCCCTTAATGCGGCGGTGGAAGCGGCAAGGGCAGGCGAGAGCGGCAAGGGCTTCGCCGTGGTCGCCGAGGAAGTGCGCGCGCTTTCCGCCCGGGTAAGCTCCGCCGCAAGAGACACCGCAGGGTTTCTAGGCGAGTCCGTGGCCGGAGCGGAAAACGGGGCGTCGCTGGTCAGCCAGACTTCCGAGGCGCTGGCAAGGATAGCGTCGGCGGCGATGGAAGTGGGTACGCGGATAAACACCATGACGCAGATAGCCGACGAACAGGATCAAAACGTCTCCGAAGTCAACAGGACGATGAACGGGTTGAAATCGGCCAGCGCGTCTGCGGCCCGTGGCGCGGACGAGACCGCCGCAACCGCTCACGAGCTTGCAAGCCAGGCGGAAAAACTCGAGCAGATAGTAACGGAGCTTATCTCCATAGTCGAAGGGGAGAGGAAATAGATTACGACAGAAGCGTATATGTCTTCGCCAGGACTTCGTCAGTGACTTCATCGGAAACCCCGCAAACGAAAGCGGCTTTCCGCGCCTTCCAGTCCAGGCTTTTGATCTGATCGGAAAGGACGAAGCCTTCCACCCCTGACTGTGGCGGCAGAGCCACCTCGAACGGGTATCCCTTGCCCCTGCTTGTGATCGGACAGGCGATGAGAAGGCCGGTTTTTTTGTTATATTCCACAGGCGATAGAACTAGAGCTGGACGGCGGCCCCCCTGTTCGTGCCCGCTTTGCGGGGTGAATTCCAACCATATGACATCCCCGCGACGAGGAACCCACCCCGGTTTTTTCACCAGAGTTCCTTTCCTGTGGAAGGTCCGGTGTCCACTGGCTCGTGAAGGTTCTTTTTCGTCACGCCCGCCAGCAGTTTTTTAAGCGAGAGTTTTTTCCCCCGGACAGGAGCCACCACAAGCTGTCCGTCGCTTACGGCGATATCCATCTCGTCTCCAGGCCCGATCCCTATCTCCCTTGCGAAAGCGCTCGGAATGCGGAACGCGAGGCTGTTGCCCCATTTTTGAGCTTTGGTTTGCATAAACCCTCATGATATACATTGTAGATACATGTTACGCCATGCCGGAGCGGGATGGAAGAGGCTTCTTATCCCCTCGTCATCCCTTTTAAAAATCCGCGCTCCCCGCGCAGATTATGTATGAACATCCCTCCCAGGTGCAGAAGAAGGAACAACGGAACCCAGAAAAGCCCGATCTCATGAATCTCCTCGCCGATCCCTTCTTCTTTCTTGCCCTCGCCAACGGCTTCTCCACCGCCTGCGCCTTGCGGTTTTTCGTCGTCGTCATGGTCTTCATGGGCGAACGCGCTTGGAACCAGCATATCCATCGGCTTGGAAAGGGCCGCTGTGGATGGCCTTGTCAACGTTTGAGCCACGCCATGTTTTTTCGCCTTGCTATCCAGGTGATCCCACAATCCAAGACCCGTGGCGATTTGAAGCAGTATCATCGTCAGCGCGAAAAAATAAACGGGGACGCCAAGAGGGTTGTGCCCCCCTTTTTTCCTCTTGTCCGAATCTACTCCGCGTAAAACAAAATCCAGCTCAGCCGTCATCCATCCCGGGTATTTGGCGACGCTGGATGGTATCCCGCGCCAGTTCACAGAGCCATTTCCGAAAAATCCCCATAAAAGCCTTGCCATAACCGAAGCGGTCAATGCAAGGCCGATGTACAGATGGACATACTGGAGTTTTATCTCCGCCACCTTACCGAACGTCTCTTCCAGGATTTCCATGCCGATGGCGGTCAGGAAAAGAGTTATGACCAGAGACGCAGTAGTCCAATGCAGAATCCTCGTGGGCATGTCCCACTTGGTTGTATGTTCCATATCGAATAATCCTCCAGAGCGTTTACTTTCATTCAGAGTACGCGCCTGACATGAAATATAGATGAATCGAGGGGATGATTGCTAATTTTCCCGGGGAGCGTTTTTCAGAACAATCTCTTGTTGTTATATGAAGTGTTTTTCTGTCGCTGTCCGAGGTGTTCTTCACCTCGGACTCCTCATGCAACCTGTTTGATAAGCGAAGACGGCGGGGTGAAAAACACCCAGCCGAGCGATGGAGCGATAGGAACCGTGGCCAGACGACCACTGTTTCCTGTGGCGCCATGGAATATCTTCTGCCACGATTTCATTATACAATCCGGCTTATGGACACGATGGCAGACCACAAAGTCAAAACCTTCACCGTCCAGTTATCAGAATGGACGGGCGAAAACCTGCTCAACTGTTTTGGCGCGGACGAGTGCATGAAAGCCTGCCCCGCAGGGCCGGGCGATATCACCATCGCTGATCTCAACGAAGCCACGCGGAACACGGCTCCGCTCGAAGGTGCGATCCTCAAATTCACCGCCGACTGCGTCCAGTGCGCCAGATGCGACACCGTATGCCCGCCCGCCGCAGGAAGGTCGCGGATGATGCTCTCGCTAAAGGAAAAGATGGCGTCGCAGGGAGCGTCCCCCAAAACTCACGCTCGCTATTTCGCGCTCAAAGGCCACGACAAAGGCCCGTTCCGTCGCGCTGTTTGGAACGCGCTAGTCAAACTTAAATGGGCAATAGACCCCAGGGACAAGTTAAAGCGGTCACGCCTTTCCTCTCATGTGAGCAAGGAAAACCTGAGACATGCTGAACATCTTGTCTATCTCGGCTGTTACATCTTCACGAAAACCAGTTCCGCCGCGCAGGCTGTGGATGTGGCCGAGCGGTTGAACCTCGATTACGAAGTTCTCGGCGGGCTTGAGACCTGTTGCGGATGGCCCTCACTGCTTGCGGGAAGGACGGCGGAGGCGGAGGATTACCACGAACGGCTGGCGGAGCTTGTGCGGCGAGTGTCGCCGCGTTACGCCGTGACTGGATGCGCGGAGTGCTTCATGTCGCTTCAGGTGATAAAAGAAAAATACAAGATGGATTTTACGCCGTTGACCGTTCCCATGTGGCTGAACATGTTTGCGGACAGGCTCAAACTCCACAAGACTGCGGAGACTGTTACGTTTCACGACTCCTGCCACATCAGCAGAAAGGCGGGGCTCCCCAAACCGGCGCGCGACCTTATCTCGCGCATGGTTGACATCGAAGAGATGCCCCGCTCCGGCCCCGATAACACATTCTGTTGCGGATACTGGGGGTTGGACAGCGACCTTGAGTTGGAGAAATCCATTCACCTGGACAGGTTCGCCGAGGCGCAAAAGACCGGAGCGTCAACGATGGTGGTCGAGTGCGTCACATGTATGGAGTCCTTCTCCAAACACGCGCCGCTTGCCGGAGTGCGGATACGCGACGCGCTGGACATGGTTCACGAAAGCATGGCCGCCCCATGACGCGACACGTCATAATCGGCCTCGGCGTGGCGGGCGCGGAGGCGGCTGAAGAAATACGGCGACGCGACCCTGATGGAGAGATAACGATTCTAAATGGCGAGGGGACACCTTTTTATTTCCGCCCGGCCCTATCGTGGCTGTTGAAAGGGAGAATCACGGGGGATGAGGTTAACGCCCGCCCTCTCGATTGGACGCAAAGAAGAAATCTGACGATCATCAGTGAGAAAGCGGTCTGCGTTGACACTGAAACGAAAACGGTCTCAACCGAAAGCGGTCGGCAAATCGGCTACGACAAACTGCTCGTAACAGCGGGGGCGCAGGCGGTCAAGCCCTCGTGGACGGGGGTTGATCTGCGTGGAGTGTTCACCTACCGCACGCTTGGCGACACGCTGGCCATGGCGGAACATGTCGAAAAAGTTAACGCAAAAAACGCCGTGGTTGTCGGCGGCGGGATACTTGGGGTGGAGCTTGCGGAGATTTTCCATCACATGGGCCTTGCCGTAACTCTCATCGTCCGCGAAGCTCGAATATTGAGCCTTCTCTTCGATGAGACGGCCTCATCCATCGTTGCGCGCCGGATGGAATCCTCAAATGGGCCTGTCGCCAAATCCCCTCTCAAGCAGCTCAAAAATAACTGTTATATAAATATAACCATATGATAATATTAATTTATCATGACTATCGCGAAAAAAGGACAACTGATGCTCACCAATATCACCACTGATTCGCTCTTGCGCAAAGATCACCCCTATCGGAAAATCAATGAATTTCTCGATCTTGCCCCACTTGTATCTCAGTTCGAATCTCTCTATTCAGAGCGGGGCGCT
>JADGAO010000002.1:0-2400 GCA_015231995.1 Nitrospinota bacterium
TGCGGCGATACGCCATAGCAGGTTTACATCGCTCCTTTTCCTGGCGCTGTCAAAACGAGGTGACACGACAAGCAGATCAATATCGCTCATCTCGTCGGATTTTCCTTTGGCGGATGATCCGAATATTACCCCAAAAGCCACATCAATCCCGTTTGCCTTCAACGAGCCTAAATAGCTTTGAACGGCTTCTAAAACTGATTTTTCAACCATAAGAAAATCTCCTCGGCTCTTGTCATCGCTAACGCCACCTCATCTTTCGATGGCAGGACAGCGTAACTGTCCGGATAGCGTCCTTCAATATTGAAAGCGTTGATATCCGCTAATATATCCCTTTGCGTTTCGTTGAGCGAGACTCCGCCAATTTCCGCAAGACGGACAAGGTTATGGCTTTTTGGGGCGACATCGCGCCTGTTCACACAAAAATGAGCTTTCAAAATTTTTTCCAGCGACAAATGGATAAAAAACAGCCCCTGCCGAATTCGCCCATTTTGAATAAGCTCTTTTCCAGCTTCCCAGTCTTCATCGGCTCCTTTGCGCCAGTATGCGGACTGCTTGCCAATATCTATCATTCTATTCCTTCCACCGAGCCACGGTTCACAGGTTCTTCAACGTGTCCACAGGGTTCGTCCTGCCCGCTTTCCACGCCGGGTAAAGCCCCGCCAGCGCCGTCAACGCGAAAACCCCGGCGAGTATTCCAACCACGCTTTCCTTATACAGACGGAACTTGAGAACAGGGTCCACAAGGATGCCGCTCACGTCCGCCCCTTCCTGCATGTAGCCGCTCAGGTCAATTCCCGTCCGGCTCATATAAACGTACCAGGGCGCCGTCACTATCACGCCAAGGATAAGCCCCATAATCCCAAGCCATAACGATTCGATGATGACCATCAACGACAGGCGCGACGGTTTGAACCCAACCGCCACCATCACCCCGAACTCACGCCACCGCTCCAGCACGCCCATCATCACGGTGTTCAGTATTCCCGCCGCGATCATCACGCCCATGAGGAACTGGTAGATGTAGTTGACAGCCTGATCCACCGCCACATGCCCCGCAAGGTCCGCCTGTGTCTGGCTCCACGTGAGAACCTCCAGCTTGCGCCCCGAAAGGGCCGATTGCAGAACGGCTCTCGCTCCCTCCGCGTTGCGATGGTCTTTGATGAACGTCACCACCATCGTCGCCTCGTCGTCGGTGTATCCGAGCGCACCCTGCAAGCGGCCGATGGGAAGGATGGCGAACGACCCGTCAACCTCCTCCACCCCCGTCTTGAAAACGCCCGTGACACGCGCAGACTCGCTTACAAGATCGCCAGTCGCTCCAGTGGTGGTATATACGAATTTGCCGCCTTTTTTAAGGTTGAGTTTTTCCATCAGTTTCACGCCCAACACCGCGCCGCGCCCTTTCACGTCGTTGAACATTTCCCCGCCGGATATCGCGCCAAGGAACGCCGTTGTGGATTGCGTCTCCACTTTCGGGTCAATCGCCATGAACACGCCTCCCACGCTCCTTGACGCGGTGGAGAACATCGCCTGCCCCGTGATGCGCGAAACCGCGGACTCCACCCCGTCGGCGCCGCGTATTAGCTTGAGGATATCGCTCACGCCGCCGATTCGTTTATCCAGCGCGGGGCTGACGTTGTAGCCTTCCGCTTCCACAGTCACATGGCCGAACCCCATTTTCGCCGACGTGTTTATCATGTTCGTGTAGGAGTAGTCGCCAAGAGCCGTGAACGTGACGGAAAGAAAAACACCCAACGCCACAGTGAGCGCCGTTATGAAGGCCCTGCGTTTGCGCCGTGCGAGGTTACGCCACGAGAGTAGGAAAAGCATTTCAGTTCCTGTGGCGCATGGCCGTGACCGGGTTTATCAACGCCGCTTTCACGCCCGGATACAACGCGGAGAGCAAAGCCACCACAAAGATGAAAAAAAGGGGAGTCATGATGGACTTTACCGTTATCTGGCTCCTCCATATGGGGTCGAACGCCACCCCGCCAAACGACCCGCCGGGCCAGGCGTGTGAAAGGTCTATCCCGTAAACCTGCGAGTAGTAGGCGGCGGGAAGACCCACAGCCACCGCCACGACACACGCCGCCGACGCAAGCGCCACCGTCTCGGCCATCACAAGTTTTAGCACACGGCCCGGAGTGAACCCTAAAGCCTTCATCATTCCGAATTCCGGCACTCGCTCGAACACGCTCATCAACGACGCGTTGAACGTCACCAGCGTTATCGCGGAGTATGTTATCCCAAGCATGAACAGCATGGAGACATCCCAGATATCGAAGATGCGGGAGATGACTGGCCTCAGCTCTCTCCACGTTTTCACCTCCAGCCCCTTGGCCGCAGTCATAGCCCGGTCTGCGGCAACGGCGAGCGGTTCGGACTGGTCGCGCCGTTTCA
>JADGAO010000002.1:2499-38995 GCA_015231995.1 Nitrospinota bacterium
AACCACGAGCCGGACATCACATGCTCATGAAGTTTGCCGACCGTCTTCTCGCGTTTGACGTCTATCCCCTTGAGGAAGACCCCGGAGCTGGCCGACCCCGCCGCTGAAAGGCCGTAGCCGTAAAGCCGGGGCGCCGCGTAAAACCCCTGCGCCTCAAGCTTGCTTACAAGGGCTGAAGAGTCCTGCGCGAACTTGTAAAAATCCATGTCGTCTCTGTATCCAGCGCGGTGTATCTGGATGTCTCCCACCTCCATGTCCACCACGTTGCGGATCATGGTCAGCATCACCCCTTCCATCAGCGATCCGTACAGTATCATTATCCCGCCCGCCAGCCCCATTGCGCCCACCGTGACGGCGGCGCGTAGCCTGTTGCGGGCGGCGTTACGCAGGGCGAACAGGGGGATGTTCATCAGTCGCGCCTCAGGCGGGAGATGGAGAAAAACGAGTCGTCAATATCCACGTCCAGATTAAGCGATTCGTAAACTAGCTCAGTGAACTCGCCGGGTTTGTCTTGCGGCGTCACTCTCATTATCGCGGGGAGCCTGCGCCCCGAAAAAATTTTTATATCCTTGAAGACTATTGTCCGCGACGGTTTCATATCCTCGTCGTAAAACACCTCAGTCACCGGCAGATAGTCATCGCCCTCCACGTTGAGCGTCATGGTTATCTTGCCCCACACGACAGCCGCGTCCGGTTTGGGGGTCAATGTAAAATCCATGACGTACGCGCCATCCCGTTTCCCCTCGAACGTCACGACGGAGTCGAAATCCTCCGTCATGCGCGACTCTTTGACCAGATCGTCGTTAGTCAGGTGGCTTCCCATCCACGAGCCGGACATCATCCCGGATGTCAGCCGGATAGTCTTGTCCGTCTTGGGCAGGTATGTGTAGATGGTGGAGCCGGACTTGAGCGTGGCCGTTCCTTTTTCCTTTAGCGGGCTGGTGACGCGCACCAGCGACATGTCCTTCCCCTTCGACCAACCTTCAAGGCTCATGGCGCGGGTATAATTAGCTGTGGCGACTTTCATTGTTAGTACGGCGTGGGAGGATTTGCCGCGCCACATGTCGTCAACCCTGTCGAGAATCTCTTTTGCGCGGGCGGCTCCGTCCGGTTTATCGGCGGCCAAACAGTGGCCCCCTGCGACCGCAGTGAAAAGTATCGCAAAAATGAGAGTGAATTTTGCGTCCATGCCAACCATTGTAACTCCACTAGTTGTCATTTTGAACGAAGCGTTGTCATTCTGAGGCGAAGCCGAAGAATCTATCTAAAAAAAATTTATTCTACTTTGCTTCGGTCGCTAAGGCCTCCATCAGGATGACAAAGGAGCAAGGATTAAAGCATCCCGTACAACATCTCAGGTTCCACTAAAACATTGTTGTCCGAATCGCCCATCCATATTTGCCCATCCTGGATCGCGCAATGTAGCTCCATCGTCTTTTTCGCCATATTCGCCAACGCCCGTGTGGCTGTTTGTGGCAGGACGATCACTTTGAGATTTTGATGGCGGGCCAGATTTTCCTCAATAGGCTCCCACCATTTCGGGACAACCCGCCCGCCATAGGCGTAAACGAAAACCCGTTTCGCCCGGTTGCAGGCTTTTCGTATTCTTCTTTCATCGGGGAGCCCTACGTCTATCCACAACTCGATTTCATTCGACAGGCTTTTTTCCCAGATGTCCGGCTCATCCTCGGCGGATATCCCCTCGGTGAATTTCAGTCCTTCCGATGCGTTCAGGGCGAAAGCGAGAATGCGCACCATCGTTCTCTCATCGGTTTCGGACGGATGCTGTGCGATGGTCAGCTTGAGATCGTTGTAATAACCCCGATCCATGTCCGAGACTTGAACCGTGGCCTTGATTATCGTGGCTTTGATGGCCATGAGTTTGCTGTCACTTCCTTTTCGAATTGTAGGGGCGAACCTGCGTGTTCGCCCACATGAGGAGGGCAGACACACAGGTCTGCCCCTACGTTGAATCCGGGGTCAACCCACAGCCGGTTGTTGTTGCGTCAGACAATGCAATGTCCCCAACCCCCACACCAGGTCAACCGCGTGTATCCCCACAACCTTCCGATCCGGGAACAGCTCCGACAATATCCCAAGCGCCGTCCGGTCGTTTTCGTCGTTAAACGTTGGAACGATCACGAACGCGTTGGAGATATAAAAGTTCGCGTATGACGCTGGAAGCCTCATCCCGTCGCAATAAAGAGGCGATGGCATGGGAAGTTGAACCACGTCAATTCTGGAGCCGTCCTCCAGCCTCGCGTCGTTGAGCCGTTCGATGTTTTCCATCAACGGCGCGTGGTTGGCGTCGCTTCTGTTTTTCTCCACGCAGGCCACGACGGTGTCTCTGTTCACGAACCGGCAGATGTCGTCCACATGGCCGTGCGTGTCGTCGCCTGCGATTCCCTTGTTAAGCCATATAACGTTTACCGCGCCGAGCGATTCGCGCAAGGCCGTCTCCACATCGGCTTTCCCAAACCCCGGGTTTCGGACTTGAACCTTATCGTCTAGCAGGCATTCTTCCGTGGTGATCAACGTTCCTGCCCCGTTCACGTCTATCGCGCCGCCTTCCAGCGTGAAAGGCTTATTACCGATGACTGCGGGGAGTATCGGGAACTTCAGGCGTTTGGCCAGAATCCCTGCCACTTTGTCGTCGAGTTTCCAGTTGTCGTATTTGGCCCACGCGTTGAACCGGAATTTGGCTATCGCCCTCTCACCCTTCCCGGTTTTTACGAAAATGGGGCCAAAATCGCGCGTCCAGTTGCGGTCGGTGGGAATGACGAAAAACTCCGTTTTCGTAACGTCAACGTGAGCTTTTCGCAACACCGCTTTTGCGTCGGTTTCGGCTTTTTTCGACCCGGCGATGATCCGAACCTTCTCGCCTTCGGATATTTTTCTTACCATCTCGGCGAAAACCCACTTGATAGGGGCGAATTTGCCGGGCCAGTCGGCGGAGTTCTGCGGCCAGCATATCCATGTGGCTTCGTGCTTCTCCCATTCGGCGGGCATTCGCAAACCGGCTCCCGTCGGGCCGTTGGATCGGTTTTTCATCATGCGGATGGTTATGGCTTGTCGAGGAATTTTTCGGTCACGCCGTCGTAGATGTCGGTTCTGCGATCGCGCAGGAAAGGCCAGTTGCGCCGCGTCTCCTCTATCCTCGCAGGGTCTATCTGGGCGATGACAACCCCGTTGTGGTCGCTGGACGCTTCCGTTATCAACGCCCCAAACGGCCCCGCCACAAAACTCCCACCCCAGAATTCAAGACCCGCCGTTCCCTGCGGCTGTTCGAATCCCACGCGGTTGACCGCCGCAACATACACACCGTTGGCGATGGCGTGCCCGCGCTGAACCGTGCGCCACGCGTCTTTTTGAGCTTCGCCGAACCTCTCCTTTTCCGAAGGATGCCAGCCTATCGCAGTGGGATAGAAAATGACAGAGGCTCCGTTCAACGCGGTCAGCCGCGCCGCTTCGGGATACCACTGATCCCAGCAGACCAGAACGCCTATCCGCCCGAACGGGGTGTCGAACGCGCGGAATCCGAGATCGCCCGGCGTGAAATAATATTTTTCGTAAAACCCCGGGTCGTCGGGGATGTGCGTCTTTCTGTATATCCCCGCAAGCCCGTCGGGGTTTATCACCGCCGCTGTGTTGTGATAGAGGCCCGGCGCGCGTTTTTCGAAAAGGGAGGCTATCACCGTTACGCCGAGTCTGGCCGCCGATTTCGACAACGCCTTCACCGACGGCCCATCAACAGGCTCCGCCAGGTCGAATAAAGACGAGTCCTCCCGCTGGCAGAAATAATGAGTGCGGAACAACTCCGGCAGGCAGATGACGTTCGCGCCCATCGTCGCGGCCTGCTCCACCATCTCTACGGCTTTCGCCAGGCTTTTGTCAGTGTCGTCCGGCACGGCCATCTGGACGAGGCCGATGTTGAATTTACCCATCGCGCCCATCACTCCGGCTTTTCCACCCGTCGCGTGACTCTGCGGGTCACTCTTCCTTTGGGTCTGTCAATTATGGTGAACCTGTCGCCCATCGGCACGAAAAGGTCCGCCGCCTGCTTGATCATTTCCGAAGCTGTTTCCGGGTACGACCATACCTCCACCCTGCAACCTCTGTTTTTCAGATACCAGATCAGCGGCAGATAATCCTTGTCCCCGCCGATAAGCGCCACCACGTCGAGCTTCTCCGACAGCGTCACCGCGTCAATGGTCAGCCACGCGTCGGCGTTTTTCACGGGCTGTTTTATCTCGCCACCCATGCTTGTCCAGAACTTGCGGAACTCGTCGCTTATGGTTTTGTGGATAGGCTTGTAATAGATTATCCGGGTTATTTCCCTGTCGCCCATATCCTCGATGAGCTGGGCGTAGTTGGTCCTGCCCCCGTAAATGTCGTAACCGGATATCTCCACGTTCTCCGCGTCTATGAAAACGCCCACTTTCTGGTGAATGAGGCTTGACATTATGCTTTCGCCCTTATTTCCGCATGAAAACAATAAATAACTTACCGGCTAACGCATCTTGCGCGCCGGGCTGAAAATACCGCAGTTCGGCCGGTTACGATTTCCCTAAAGGGTCTTTGTCCGCCAGCCGATATGAATAATATATTTGACTTCCCAGAAGGATGCAAAGAAACTATGTCTAACTATGATTGGCGCAGGAACCACTCCACCGTGGGCGGGGGGAACGGAGCGCCGGCCCATGCCGCCGTAAGACGGTATCCTGAAAGGGCGCGACTGGGGATGTCGGAAGAGTTTAATGTACTGATAACCGCCGCATCGCGCCGTATAGCGCTTATACGCGGTTTCAAGCGCGCCCTTGCGCAAACCCCCGGCGGCGGCAAGGTTTGGGTTACCGATTACGACAAGTTGGCTCCGGGATTGCGGTTCGCCGACGGCTATCACATCGCGCCGCTGTCCAGTTCGGAAGATTATATCCCCACACTTCTGGACGTCTGCAAGAAACGCAAAATAAAACTTATCATCCCTTCGATAGACGAAGAACTTCCCCTCTTCGGCAGGCATAAAAAAGATTTCATGGATATCGGCGTCATCCCGCTCGTCTCCGACGAGAGGGTCGGCCTGATATGCAACGACAAAAGCAAGACAGCCTCTTTCTTCACTTCGAACGGTTTTCCTTTCGCAAAGACTTTTCTTCCCGAAGAGGTTGATCCGGATTCCGCCAAATATCCGCTGTTCATAAAACCCCGGAGCGGCAGAGGCTCCATAGGCGCCCACATGGTCAAAGACGCCAACGAACTCAAATTTTTCAGTTCTTACGTTCCCGAACCTGTGGTGCAGGAATATCTTGAAGGACGCGAGTACACCATAGACGTCCTGGCCGGACTTGACGGCAGGATACTTTCCATCGTTCCCCGCGAGCGGCTCGTCATCCGCTCCGGCGTTTCCGATAAGGGAAAAACCCACAGGAGCATGAAGCTCATCGGGCTTTGCAAGGCTATCTGCGAGAGGTTGGGCATTGTGGGGCCGGTGAACATGCAGTGCAAGGTTCAAAACGGCAGGGCCACCTTCTTCGAGATAAACCCCCGTTTCTCCGGCGCGATACAGCTCACGATAGCGTCGGGCGCGGATTTCTTTTCGATGATAATCAACGAGGGAATGGGCCTTCGGCCAAAACCGGCCATCGGGGATTTCAAGGACAATTTCCTGATGTTAAGCTACGAGGACAGCATTTTCGAGCTTAATGGAGCCGCTATTCCATCCGTCTCGCCACAACTGGTCAGCGGGAAAAAGACCCGCGAGCTGGTAGAGAAGGTATAGCAAAGGCCGCAATTTGTTTTGTAGGGGCAGACCTATGTGTCTGCCCTCTTTCATGCGGGCGAACACGCAGGTTCGCCCCTACAAATCCTCTCTCTCCAAAAGCTCCCGCGCCATCTGGAGCGCCTCTTCCTTTGAGCCTATCTTCTTGTCCAACTGGGCGGAGAAAATTTCCTTGAGAATATCCCCAACTCTGCGTGACGGCCTTGCGCCCATCGCGAGTATGTCCTCGCCCGTCACCAGAGGTTTCACCCCGGCGTATTCGCTTATGTACCGCGTGACCGCGGAGGTCACGCCCCGGTTGCGCGACCTGGCGGCAAGGTAAAGCAGGGCCACGTCGTCGGCTTGATGGAAAAGCTCCCGCAACGCCGATGGGGGCGGCGCGAACCTTGTCGTTGCCAGGCTTTCCAGCGCGGTCGCCATGAAATCTCTTCGTTTGATAGCGTCTCTCAAAATTTTCCGCGACGAATGGAACGTCTCCATCATTTCCACAACCTCGACCCCGCTTAGCGGATCGAGGATGACCAGCAACCGCGCCGGCCACAACTCCATCGGCTTTAACGGGAAAGCCAGCCCCATCCAGATGAGCATGTCTTCCATGTCGTCCATGAGCCGCTCCTGCTCCGGGCCGAACGAAAGGTTTGGATGGATGAACCGGAGCAGTCCCAGTTCCTTCATCCTCTTCAACGCGGCGGTGGGCCTGCGTTCGTTGAGTATCGCCTTTATCTCGGCGAAAAGCCTGGCCCCGGAAAGCCGGTTGAACATCTCGTGCCGCACGGCGTTTCGCAGAAGCGACAGGGTTTGTTTGGCGATGTTGAACCCATGCCTGCTTTCAAACCGCACAGCGCGGAAGACCCTTGTCGGATCCTCCACGAAACTTAAGTTGTGCAGAACGCGGATGATCTTGTCTTTGATGTCGGCCTGGCCGCCGAAAAAATCGAGCAATGCGTTGGGCCGCGCGCCGTTTAAGCGTATCGCCATCGCGTTTACGGAAAAGTCGCGCCTGTACAGGTCGTTGCGGATGGCGCTCATCTCCACGATGGGGAGCGCCGCCGGATGGGTGTAGTACTCCATCCTCGCCGTGGCCACGTCTATCTTCAGGCCGCCGGGAGCCACCACAACCGCCGTCTTGAACTTCTCGTGGATCCTGGCTCTTCCCGAAAGGCGCGACGCCAGCTTTTTCGCGAAATCCATCCCGTCGCCTTCTATGACGATGTCGAGGTCGAGATTGGGGATGCGAAGGAGCAGGTCTCGCACGAACCCTCCCGCCAGATAAGCCGTGCAACCGCTTTTGTTGGCGATGTCGCTTATCACATGGATCAACTTGGTGACATGGGCCGGCAGGCGTTCTCGCAATACGCCGCTTACGTCCCTCAGCGTTGGGCCGGCTTTCGCCATGCCGGGCGACGACAGCTGTTCCCGTGCAAGGCTTTCGCCGTAAAGCCTGGCCAGCGCCGCGCCCCTGCTCAAAAGCCCTACCAGCGCCCCCGTTTCCTTGTCCACCACCGGAACCTGTTTCTGCCTCATGCCAAGCATGATCTCCTCGACCACGTTCGACGGCGTGTCGGGATTTACGCAGGCGAACTCGCTTATCATGAACTCGCTGGCGCGATGATCCCCAAGTCCGTGATGGATAGCCTTCTCCACTATCTGCCTTGTGATAAGCCCCGCCACTTTCATCCCGTCCATCACCGGCAGGCCGTTTATGTCGTACCTGGTCATGAGAGTCTCCGCATCGGCGACGGACGAATCCGTGGAGACGGTTATCACGCTTTCCACCATCATGTTGGCGGCCACGGTTTCGTCAACGGTGGCGCGGAGCGCTTCCCATATTTTCTCGCTCGCCTGCGTGAGGGTCATGTCCTTTATGGTGGCCGACGCGGCTGTGGAGTGTCCGCCCCCGCCCATCATGGTGGCGACCGCTCCCGCGCTGATTTCCCGTATCCTGCTACGCGCCACGAGGTGGATCCTGTCTTCCATTCGAACGAGGATGAAAAGGCTGTCCAGGTTTTCGATGTCCATTATTTTGTGAGCCAGCGAAGCCACGTCGCCCATGTGTCGTTCGACTCCGGCCGTCGCCACCGCCACCGTCCGCCCGCAGATGATGCGGGCCTGCAGGCTTTTGAGCAGGTTATTGAGAGTGTCTATCTGCTCCGCCGAAAGCTCCCTGCGGATATAGCCCGCCACCATATTCATGTCCGCGCCGCTTCTGGACAGCCACGCAGACGCCTCGTAATCCTCCGGCGTGGTTGACGGAAAACAGAGCGAGCCTGTGTCCTCGTATATCCCAAGCATGAGCAGTGTGGCTTCGGCGGGCGTGACGCTCAACCCGCGCTCGCGCAAAATTTCCGTCATTATCGTGGAGGTTGACCCACGTTTTCGTATCACCGTTTCGGCGGATGGTATGTCGCAAGAGGCGGCTGGGTGATGGTCGTAGATCGTGAATTTCACGCCAGGCCTGTCCACGAGCTCCGCCAGCGGGCCGATCCTGCCCCTGCTGGATGCGTCCACCATCACCACTTCGCTCACCGAGGCGATATCGAAGTTTTTGAGCCTTACGATGGGAAGGGAGATATCTTCGTGGGCGAGAAAGTCGCGCACGTTTTTTTCCTGTGAGCCGGGGAAAACGGCGGACGAACCCGGATATAGCTTTATCGCCGCCATCATGGAAGCCAGGCAGTCGAAATCAGCGTTGAGATGCGTTGTGATTATTTTCACTTTACGGCCCGTGAATTTATTATCGTTTTCCGCTATTATTTTAACCCGCATACGGGAAGCGGTGGGGAATCAAAAAAACATTTTGCAGGGGCGCGTCGCGACGCGCTTTTTTTTTTGTGTCATCCGGGGGATGTCGTTCTTTGTCATCCTGAGGGAGACCCTGGCGACCGAAGGATCAAAGTATAAAAAATATTTTTTTGATAGATTTTTCACTTCGTGGGGTCTTTTAAAATTCACTGTAAAAACCCTTATTCCCACATTCCATACCACACCGAGAACTTTTCTATTCTGTTTTAAAATATTTTATTTGAAAAAATTATTTTTTGAGTTACTATTATCGCAACACGGAGTCGTGAAAAGACTCTGGGGTAACGTAAGCTACTAAATTTTATTGGCTAACGAGTTTTTTGGCTGATCTTTGGACGAGTGTGAGCAGATGAGCGGGGGTCGCGCGGAGCGCAGGGTTGCCACTCCGTTTTTGGAAGCGTGCTCCCAGAAACACATCAGGACTATGGAGATGAAAATGGAGATGGACCGTTGCCATGCGGATCATGAAGCTGAATCGTTCAGCGAAGATATCGAACCCCCAAGTACGTGTGGCGGAGCCGACGCGCAGGTAAACGCTCGCGGATCGGACTCATCCGCCAATATTCCGCAATCCTTTGCAACTTCTTCGGCCAGGTCGCCGAGGCCGGCCTCTTCTTCCCGCGCAAGCCTGCGCCCCGTATCAATTAACACCAGCGCAAACTCCCGTTCGTTCCGGGAACGTTTCTACCCGGCCGCAACCACGGAAGATTGGAACGACTGGCGCTGGCAGTTGCGAAACAGGATCACCTCGATAAGAGAGCTTGAGCAAATCGTCGCGCTTACGGACAACGAACGCGAAGCGATGATAATGGGCGGCGGCTCTCTCCCTGTCGGTATAACTCCATATTACGCAAGCCTGCTGGACGGCAACGACCCGTCCCAGCCGCTCCGCAGGACTGTCATCCCCGCTCCCGGCGAATACCTGCGCGGTTTTGGCGAGTCGGACGATCCGCTCGGCGAAGACGGTCACAGCCCCGTCCCGGGCGTCGTTCACAGATATCCTGACAGGGTTTTGTTTCTTGTCACCGGGTTTTGCTCCACATACTGCAGGTACTGCACGCGCTCGCGCATGGTTGGAGGAGGCGACGAACAGAGGTTCGACGAGTCCGTCTGGAAGGGCGCGATAGAATATATAAAATCCAACACCGCAATACGCGACGTGCTTCTTTCCGGCGGCGACCCTCTCACGCTCCCGGACGAGAAACTTCACTGGATACTCTCCAGGCTACGCAAGATACCGCATGTGGAGTTCATAAGGATCGGCACGAAGGTTCCCGCCGTCCTGCCGCAGAGGGTAACTCCGGCGCTCACCTCCATGCTCAAAAAACATCATCCGCTCTGGATGAGCATCCATTTCATACATCCGTCCGAGATGACCGAGGAGACCGCGCAGGCCTGCGGGCGCCTTGCAGACGCGGGGATACCGCTGGGGAGCCAGACTGTCCTTCTCAAAGGCGTCAACGACGACGTGGAGACGATGAAAAACCTTTTCCACAACCTGCTCAAAGCCCGCGTGCGGCCATACTATCTGTACCAGTGCGACCCGATATCCGGCTCGACCCATTTCCGCACGCCTGTGGAGAAGGGGCTTGAGATAATGCAGGGCTTGAGGGGCCACACCACCGGTTACGCCCTGCCTGCCTACGTCATTGACGCGCCGGGCGGCGGCGGTAAAATACCCCTGCTACCCGAATACGCTGTCGGCAGGAAAGGCGATTACATCATCCTTCGAAATTACGAAGGGCAGGAATATCTTTATCCCGACCCTGTCGCAGGCAAGATGACGGACGCGCCGTCAGTCGTTCCCGTCATCGCCGGCAGGAGGTGAACCATGAGAGTTGGGCTTACATACGACCTTCGCAAAGATTACGAAGGCGAAGGGCTTGACGAGGAGCAGTTGGCCGAGTTCGACAGCCCGGAGACGATTGACGCGCTGGAGAACGCCATCCGCCGGATGGGACATGAGACCGACAGGATAGGCAATTCCGCGCGGCTCATCTCTCGCCTTTCCGGCGGCGATTGCTGGGACATGGTCTTCAACATCGCCGAGGGGCTTTACGGCTATTCGCGCGAGGCTCTGATACCGGCCCTTCTGGAGTCGCGTGGAATTCCCTGCGCGTTTTCCGACCCGATGGCGTTGAGCCTGGCTCTTCACAAAGGAATGTCCAAACGAATCGTGCGCGACCTGGGCCTGCCCACTCCGGACTTCGCCATCGTGGAGTCTGTCGAGGATGTTCGTAACATAGACCTTCCGTATCCTCTGTTCGCAAAACCGGTCGCCGAAGGGACAAGCAAAGGCGTCACCGCCGCTTCGAAGATCGAGACAAAGGCCGGGCTTGAGAAAGTCTGCGCCGAACTGCTGGAGCGCTTCCGGCAACCCGTGATAGTGGAGACATACCTGCCCGGCAGAGAGTTCACCGTCGGGATACTCGGCACGGGACGCAAAGCCACAGCCGTGGCCGCGCTGGAGATAAATCTCAACGATAACGCGGAAAAAGAGATATACACCTTCGTCAACAAAGAAGAGTGCGAAGAGCGGGTGACGTACACCTTGGCGGGCGACCCGCTGGCGATAGGCGCGAAGAACCTGGCGCTGGCCGTGTGGCGCGGGATGGGCTTGCGCGACGCTGGCAGGGTGGACGTGCGCGTGGACGCATACGGAGTCCCCAACTTCGTCGAAGTCAACCCACTGCCGGGGCTTCATCCGTTCCACTCCGACCTGCCGATAATGTGCACCCATGTGGGCAAGACCTACCAGGAGCTTATCGAAACCATCATGACGTCCGCCCTGGAGCGGACGGGGGCTAGAAGTTTGCGTCCCGCTTTAGCCGTCTGACCTGGCCGCATGAAAGCCGTCATCCTTCACTCCGAGGTTTCGCAGGAAGCGTCGCCGGATGACTTGGACACCCTTGATCAGGTGGAAGGCGTGGCGCGCGCCCTCAAGGAGCTTGGCCACGAGACGGTTAACGTCACGTTCTCGCTGAACCTGAAGAATTTGTCCGCAGAACTTGGCAGGATAGCGCCGGATGTCGCCATCAACCTTGTGGAGACAGTCGGCGGCGCAGGGAGGCTCATCCATCTGGCCCCGTCGTTATTGGAACATCTTTCCATCCCATACACCGGTTGCCCTGCGGAGGCGATTTTCGTCACATCGGGTAAAACGCTTGCGAAAAAGACGCTCGCTGGCGCGGGATTGCCGACCCCGATGTGGATATCGTCCGGCGAAGGCGCGGATGGACAAGATTTTTCGCCGGGCCGGTTCATTGTCAAATCGGCATGGGAACATGCGTCGCTCGGGCTTGACGAGCATTCCGTCATCCACGCCCAAACATCCGGCCAACTGCTGGAAGTGTTGCGGGCGAAGGAGAGCGTTGACGGCTCGGAGTGGTTTGCGGAGCGGTTTGTGGAAGGGCGGGAGTTTAACGTGCCAATCCTCGCCGACGGGGAGGGGCCGAGGATATTACCGGTGTCGGAAATAGTTTTTGACGCTTATCCTGAGGGGAAAGTAAGGGTCGTAGGCTACAGAGCCAAATGGGAGGCGGAATCCTTCGAATACAACAACACCCCCCGCAGGTTCGACTTCCCGGAGAGCGACCACGCTCTGATAAAACAGATGGAGATGCTTGCGCTCAACTGTTGGAGCGTTTTCGGGCTGGCTGGGTATGCCAGAGCCGATTTCCGCGTGGACGAAAACGGGAAACCGTGGGTACTGGAGATCAACGCCAACCCATGCATAGCCCCGGACGCTGGGTTCGAGGCCTCTGCAAGACGCGCCGGGCTATCGTACACCGACATCGTAGGCTCGCTCGTCGAAGACGCCATGGCGCGTCGTGGGCGGCGATCGGGGACATCCGTCCGTGCGTAGCGATGTGGCGTGTTTCTCACCTTCGTCTCTTGCGGGAGAGGTAAACTCCCAAGCCCCCCTGATAAGGGGGGTGGCGCGAAGCGCCGGGGGGTTGAGAAAACCCCCGTTCGCTATCGCTCACAGCCCCCTTGTCAGGGGGCCTAAGAACGCAGGGTGATGGGGGTTATATAGCTGACGTGACAAAACCCTCCATCCTCCTCTTCCGCTACGTTCCATCGGACATGGACATCATCGCCATCCGCGATATCGTCGCCTCCACCGGTTTTTTCAACGAGGAAGAGATAGATATCGCCGTGGAGCTTGTCGAGGAGCGGCTCGCGCGTGGCGAGAAGAGCGGCTACTATTTCGTTTTCGCCCAGACGCCTGATGGCCGCGTCGCTGGCTACGCTTGTTATGGTCCTATATCCGGGACGAAAAGCAGTTTCGACCTCTACTGGATAGCCGTCCACAACGACGAGCGCGGCAAGGGATTAGGCCCCGCCATCATGGAAAAGGCGGAGAAGGCGATGGCCGATATGGGCGCAGTACAGGTCTACGCCGAAACGTCATCACGTGCGCAATACAAACCCACCCGTTCGTTTTACGAAAAACAGGGTTACGTCCAGACCGCGTTGATGGAGGATTTTTACGACGAAGGCGACGGGAAAGTGGTTTATGTGAAGAAACTACGGTAGATACAGTTTCAATCCCCCCGATAGGGAATTCCATTCTGCGACATTAATGTCGCACAAGCCAGCCCGCTGTCTTGAAAAATCTCTTAAAATTCAATGTCTTAATAATGGTCTAACTCCTGCAATACCATTCCTTGAGTACTAACTAACTCGAAGTGAGTCAATCATGGAAACCTCAGTTCAAGAAGCGCCACACCGCTTTTCGGAGCGGTTCACCTCTGCGGGAATGAACCCCAAAAACAGGGGCGCCTATTTCGGGGACGAGGCGGCGGCCAATGGCCTTGTGCTGGTAGAGGCAAAAAGTAGAGACATAAAGCTTTACTGGCTTATCGAGCCGGAGACGGAACTCATTCATGCCTCGAAGTTTTTCTCATACGGCGGGACGGAGTCCAACGCCATCGCCGACAAGCTTTGCGACCTGGTCAAGGGCCAATCGCTCGCCTGCGCTCTGGAGCTTACCGGCGAAGACGTGGAGCGGATGTTGCGGGACACGCCAGTGATCTCCGCCGTGCCGGAGGTGAGACGGGAAGCGTTCATCGTGGTGGACGAGCTCTTGAACGCCGTCACGGAAGAGTGGCCCAGGGCATACGTCCGCGCCAAAGCCGCCGGAATAATCAAAGAGTATGGCAAAGGCAAAAAAAGAGCGCCGGGCTTTGACCTTGCGGAACAGGACGCGAAGTGGCTGAGCCTTCCCAGGGACGAGCAGATAAAGAAAGTGGAGGCCACCCTCGACGGCCCGATACGGGACTATCTGCAAAGCGAAGGCGGCGACATGATCGTGCGCGACGTGGAGGATGGCAGGCGGGTGATCGTCGAATACGTCGGCGCGTGCGGATCGTGCGCCTCTTCCACGGGGATGACCCTGGCGTTCATCGAGGACAGCCTGCGCTCGGACCTGTACGAGGGGCTTTCGGTGATTCCGTATTGAATCGGGTTTCGTGGGCATAACAACCGCCTGAGCGGATATCTGATAAAGGAGAAATAAAATGGACGCAACAGCAAGCCTTAAAACAGCGGGAGTTTCGCTGTCGAACGATAAGGAGCTGGTGTTAAAGCGAGTCTTCAACGCGCCGAAAGAGATCGTGTTCAAAGCGTGGACGGATGCGGATCGTTTGATTCGCTGGTGGGCTCCGAAAGGCTTTACGACGACCTCCCTTAAAGTGGACCTTCGCACGGGCGGAGCCTTTCTCTACTGCATGAGATCGGCCGAAGGGCAGGATTTTTGGGGCAGGGGCGTTTACCGCGAAATCATAGAGCCGAAGTTGATCGTTTACACCGATTCCTTCTCGGATGAGAAAGGCGCGTTAGTCGAGCCTTCTCACTATGGGATGAACCCGGCGTTTCCGTCGGAAACGTTGGTGACAGTGCGGATCATAGAGCGCAAAGGCAAAACAGAGGTCACATTGCGTCATGCGGTTCCAGTATCCATCCCTGAGCGTTCGGGAATGGAGCAGGGTTGGGGCGAAATGCTCGATCAGCTCGCCGAAGAGCTGGAGAAGGAAAAAACAGTCCGAAAAACCGTGACTGCGTCAAAGCATGTGGGACGGGGGAAACGCAAAGCGTTATCTGGGAAAAGGGGGCGGTAACGTGAAAGAGGAGGCTAACGTAGAAACCGGACTGATAGAGGCGCTCGACGCCCGGCGGGAGTACAAGTATGGCTTTACGACGGACATAGAGTCGGACGTTTTCGCAAAAGGCTTGTCCGAAGACGTCGTTCGCGCCATATCCGCGAAAAAGGAGGAGCCGGACTGGCTCCTTCAATTCCGGCTGGAGGCGTACAGGAAGTGGATAAAGATGCCGCAACCGGACTGGGCGCAGTTGAGGATCGAGCCGATAGACTTCAACGACATCTCCTACTACTCCTCGCCGAAGAGCAAAAAAAAGCTGGGTAGCCTCGAAGACGTGCCGCAGGAGATACGCGACACTTTCGACAAGCTGGGCATATCGCTACAGGAGCAAAAGAGGATATCCAACGTGGCCGTGGACGCGGTGTTCGACAGCGTAAGCGTCGCCACCACGCACAAACGCCGCCTGTTGGAGGCTGGCGTGATTTTCTGCTCCATCTCCGAGGCGGTGAAGGAGTACCCGGAACTGGTGAAAAAATATCTCGGCTCCGTCGTGCCTCCGGGAGACAACTTCTACGCGGCCCTCAACAGCGCCGTCTTTTCCGACGGCTCGTTCGTCTATGTGCCGCCGAACACGATACCGCCTATGGAGCTGTCCACCTATTTCCGCATCAATACGGAGGGCACGGGCCAGTTCGAACGCACGCTGATAATCTGCGCGGAGAAGAGCCAGGTGTCGTACATCGAAGGTTGCACAGCTCCCCAGTTCGACACCAACCAGCTTCACGCCGCGATTGTGGAGCTGGTGGCGATGGACGACGCGTCCATAAAGTACAGCACTGTGCAGAACTGGTATCCGGGCGACCCGGAGACGGGCAAAGGAGGAATCTACAACTTCGTCGTCAAGCGCGGCAAATGCGCGGGCAGGAACTCGAAGATATCCTGGACGCAGATCGAAACCGGCTCGGCCATCACCTGGAAGTATCCGAGTTGCATACTGCAGGGCGACGGCTCCACCGGCGAGTTTTACTCCGTGGCGCTTACCACCGGCAGGCAACAGGCCGACACAGGGACAAAGATGATCCACATCGGCAAGAACACCCGGTCGCTTATCATCGCCAAAGGCATCGCGGCGGACCGTGCAAGCAACGCGTACCGGGGACTTGTAAAGATGCTTCCCGGCGCGTCCGGGGCGCGCAATTACACTCAGTGCGACTCGCTTTTAATCGGGGACAAATCCAGCGCGCACACATTCCCATACATCGAGGTGGCCAACCCGACGGCGCAGGTGGAGCACGAGGCTTCCACCTCGAAGATAAACGAGGAACAGCTTTTCTATCTGCAACAGAGGGGCGTGTCGCGGGAACAGGCCATCTCCGCAGTGATAAACGGGTTCTGCAAAGAAGTGTTCAATCATCTGCCGATGGAATTTTCCGTCGAGGCGAGGAAACTTTTAGCGCTGAAACTCGAAAACAGCGTCGCGTGAAGGAAGGAATAAAATGCTAGAGATAAAAGATTTATGGGTCGCCCTCAACGGGACGCAGATACTCAAAGGTGTTTCGCTGACTGTGGGACGCGGAGAGATACATTCGGTCATGGGGCCGAACGGTTCCGGCAAAAGCACGCTCTCCAGGGCGCTGGCGGGGCATCCGTCGCTTGAGATAATTTCCGGCTCCATCCTGTTCGACGGGAAAAACCTGCTGGAAATGGCGGCGGAAGAACGCGCCCGCGCCGGGTTATTCCTCGCCTATCAATACCCGGTGGAGATACCCGGCCTCGGAAACTCCGAGTTCCTTCGCATGGCCTACAACGCCAAACGTGTGGCGGAGGGAAAAGAGGAGTTGGACGCGATGGAGTTCGAGGACATCCTCGACGAGAAGATGGGCCTGCTGGGCATGGACTCCAAATTCCGCGAACGTGGAGTGAACGAAGGTTTCTCCGGCGGCGAGAAAAAGAAAAACGAGATACTGCAGATGGCCGTGCTCGACCCGAAACTGGCCATACTCGACGAAATAGACTCCGGGCTTGATATTGACGCTCTCAAAGTTGTGGCCGAAGGCGTGAACAGCCTGATGACGAAAGACAAGTCGCTCATCCTGATAACGCATTACCAGCGGCTTCTCGATTACATCCGTCCCGATTACGTGCATGTGTTGAGCGATGGCAGGATAGTCAAATCCGGCGGGCCGGAGTTGGCGCATTCGCTGGAGGCGGAAGGTTACGACGCCATTTCGGCGGGCGCGGTGAGGTGAGCCATGACGACGCAAACCGCAGATACCCCGCGCGAGGTTGAAATCATCCAGGGGTTTATAGGAAGCCTGGTGTCGGGCATAGGCAAAGAACCCCTGTTATCCGTAAAAGAAGAATCCATCAGGCGGTTCGGCGAACTCGGCTTTCCCAAACGCAAGCATGAGATGTTCACCTATGCGGACACGCGGGAGCTTGCTGAAACGCCGTTTTCCGCGAGGCGGGTTTTATCCGCCGCCGGATTCGCAGAGCCGTTAACGGGCCATATACTCGCCGGGTGCGAGCGTAGCGTGATAGTACTGGTGGACGGCTACTACAGCCCCACGCTCTCCAATATCGCAGGGGTGAGCGACCATGTAGTCGTCACGGCGCTGGGCGTGGCGGCCCAAAACGGGCGTATTCTGGCCATGCTTGAAAAATCGGCCGCAGTCGAGACGGACGTGTTCGCCGCCTTGAACGGCGCGTTTTTCCGCGACGGCGCAATGATACGGATAAAGACCGGCGCAAAACTTTCGACGCCAGTGCAGGTTGTTCTGCTTTCGTCAGGCTCGAAGGATCCGCAGGTCGTCTCTTATCCACGGATACTCGTTGACGCTGGCGAGTCGTCGGAGGCCAACGTGATTGTCACTTACGCTGGATTCGGCGGGCCATACTTCGTGAACGCTCGTGAAGACGTCATTGTTGGCGATGGCGCGTCGCTTGGCTACTGCGTGATTCAGGCGGACGGGCCGGAGTCGTGGAACATGACGAAGCTTGCCGTGGATGTAGGCGCAAACGGACGGTTCAACCATACTATGGCGTTCAACGGCGGCAAGCTTGCGCGGAGGAATATCGAGGCGCGGCTGAAAGGCGAAGGGGCTAAAATCGAAATCAGCGGCGCGTCCGCCCTTGCCGGAAAAGAACAGACCCACATTTACGCGCGGGTTTATCACGACGCCCGGGGGTGCGAAAGCTCCCAGCTGTTCAGGAACGTGGTCGCCGGCGATTCCAAAGCAAGCGTGGACACCACTGTTATAGTCGGCTATGGAGCCTCAGGGTCCGTGTCGCGCCAGCTTGTCAACGCGCTTGTCCTCTCCAACGGGGCGCGCGCGGACGCAAAACCGAACCTGATGATTTACAACGACGACGTCAAATGCTCCCACGGCGCCACGGCCGGCGGCGTCAATGAAGACCAGCTTTTCTACATGACCACGCGCGGAGTCCCAAGGGCGGATGCGGAAAAGGCGCTCGTCGCCGCGTTTTTGCGAAGCGTCACCTCGTTACTGCCCACGCCTGCTTCGGCGGAAACTGCGGAGGAGCTTATCGTGCGGAAAATGGAGAGATTGAAATGAGCGTCATCATGGAAAAAGAAGCGCTCGACGTCAAAAAAATCCGGGCGGGTTTCCCCGAGTTGCTTCGGAGCGTCAACGCTTATCCGCTCGTTTACCTTGACAACGCCGCCACGGGATTAAAGCCGTCCGCCGTCATCGAAAGAATGCGCGCCTTCGATATGCTCGAATACGCCACCGTCCGGCGCGGCTCTTACAAAATAGGGGAAGAAGCCACGGAGCAGTTCGAATTAGCGCGGGCCGATGTGGCGCGTTTCATCAACGCGAATCCTGGGGAGGTCGTATTCACCAGCGGCGCGACGCAGTCCATCAACCTTGTGGCGTCGTCGTGGGGCAGGAAGTTTTTGAAGGAAGGCGACGAGGTTCTCGTCAGCGCGATGGAGCATCACGCAAACATTGTGCCCTGGCAGATGGTATGCGCGGAAACCGGCGCAAAACTGCGCGTCATCCCTGTGGATGACACGGGCGAGCTTGTAATGGATGAGTATGCAAGGCTTCTTGGGCCGAGAACGAAAATTGTGGCGGTGACGCATGTCTCCAATGTTTTGGGAACCGTCAATCCCGTCAGGGATATCACGGCGATGGCGCACGGCGAGGGCGCAAGAGTCCTGATAGACGGGGCGCAGGCCATACCTCACATGAAAGTGGATGTTCGCGGGATTGACTGCGACTTCTATGTGTTCTCCAGCCACAAGCTTTATGGGCCGACCGGTCTTGGAGTGTTATACGGAAAAGCGGATGTTTTGGAATCCATGCCCCCGTATGTGACCGGCGGCGACATGATAGAGCGCGTGACGTTCGAGAAAACCACGTTCCGCAAAGCCCCCGCAAGGTTCGAGGCCGGGACGCCGCCTGTGACGCAGGTTATAGGGCTAGGCGAGGCCGTCCGTTACATCCAGCGCGTTGGGTTAGGCAGGATCGAAGAGTACGAGCGCGAACTGCTCGAATATGGCGAACGGACGTTATCGGCGATACCGGGGATCAGGTTCATAGGGACCGCTCCGGGGAAGGCTTCCATAATCTCTTTCACTCTTGGAGATATCCATCCGCACGACATCGTCACCGCGCTCGACCATCATGGCGTCGCTGTGCGCGGCGGGCATCATTGCGCCCAGCCGTTGATGGACAGGTTTGGCGTTCCCGCGACCGTCAGGGCGTCGTTCGCTTTCTATAACACGTTCGCGGATATCGCCACGTTGGCCGAGGGCCTGCGAGAGGTTGTGGAGGTGTTCTCCTGATGTCGTACAAAACCGACCTTTATCAGCAGGTGATCCTGGATCACAACAAAAAACCGCGCAACTTCCACACGATGGAGGGAGCCACCCACTCATGCGAAGGGTACAACCCGTTGTGCGGCGACAGGCTTACCGTTTATATGAAGCTCGACCCCGCCGGAGTCATTGACGACGTCAGTTTCACCGGTTCCGGTTGCGCCATCTCCAAATCCAGCGCCTCGATGATGACATCCAACCTCAAGGGCAAGACGGAGGCGCAGGCGCGGGAGATGTTCGGATCGTTCCGCAAAATGGTGACGGGCGAAGCGGAAAACTCCGACGAAGAGAGGTTGGGGAAACTTTCGATATTCTCCGGCGTGCGGGAGTATCCGTCGCGAGTCAAATGCGCCACGCTCGCCTGGCACACGATGGCCTCCGCGCTTGACGGAAGCGGTTCTACCACGACGGACTGAGACGGCGCTTTCAGTTCCCTGTTGGGCTGTAGCCAAATGGTAAGACAGAAGCTACAAACGCTGTTCGAGGTGTTCTTCACCTCGAACTCCTTGTCTTTTAATGGGGCTGTCGCCCAAATGCTCATCGGGGTGTTCTTCACCCCGATGTCCTAAAGTCAGCAATATCAGCATGAGTATATACAAAGAGCTCGAGGTGAAGGTACCCCTTTGTCCCCCGAAGTTCGGGGGACCGCAACGCAGTTGCGAGGGGGTTTAATTAAACCCCTCCGGCGCGATTACGCGCCACCTCCCCTTTCTAAGGGGAGGGAAAAAGGATGGCCCGTACAAGAACACCCACGCCGAGCATTTGGGAGACAACCCCTTACTGTTGGGCAGGGTTCCTGGTCGTTGCGCTTTACCCTGTTTTCAATCTTGAAATCTTGAATATATCCCTGTGTCGCTATTTGCTACAACTGTTGGAATTCACAACAAGAATTCTCGTTGACATTAAACCTAACTTATTATTAAACAGTCTGTTATTATTGGAGCGATAATTGCATTGTATGCTTTCGTTTGAAACGATAAACAATGCTAGTGGGAAAAAGATATAAATTATGCCGATCCAGGAGAATTCGAAATTCCTGAAGACCATTTTTTGGGGTTCGTCCCTGGGGCTTGGGCTTGTTGGCGTCTTCGTGCTGACAGGTTATCTGATTGTTGACAGGTCCATTCATATTCAAGAGGTCACCTCCTCCGTAATAAACAGCGCCGGGCAGAGGCGGTGGCTGTCTCAACGCATCGCGCTAGAGGCTCTTCACATCGCAAGTTCCGATAACCAGGCGGAAAAAAAGTATTTGAGCGGCAGGTTGGCGGAGCATTGCGACGACCTTGAGAATGTGCATAACTGGCTGATCAACGGGGAGCATCCGTTCGGCCTCAAGGGCGGAATGTCCCAAGACCTTCGAAAAATATATTTCGACGCTCCCAACAATGTCGACAGGGAATTGCGCGAATACATCGCTAACGCCAGGACGCTCATTAACTGGCAAGGCGAAAAGCTTTCGCACGACAATTTCCACCTTACATACATACTCAACAACGCCGAAGGCCATATTCTCTCCGAGCTCGACAACGTCGTCAGAATGTATCAGACGGAAGGGGAGGCGATGGTGGCGGGGCAGAGATACCTGATGAAAGTAACGCTTTTCCTCACCCTGACAGCTCTGTTTATGGTGGCTCTGTTCATTTTCTGGCCTATGGCAAAGCACATAAACAAGGAAGCGATGGCCCTAGAGGCGGCCCGCCGCAATGCGGAGGATTCCACCAAACTCAAGGACAAGTTCGTCTCTCTTGTCGCTCATGATTTAAGGTCGCCATTCATTTCGATGCTCGGGCTACTGAAGATGGTGGAAGAGAACGGCGACGGGGCCAAACTCTCCGAAAAGCAGAGACTCATTCTCGGCAGGGTGGAACAGAGCGGCGAAGGTCTTTTAAAGATGATAGACGAGCTGTTGAACATAACCAGGCTTCAAACCGGCAACATTTTAATCAGGCCCCGGTTCATCGAAGCGGCGTTCATCGTCTCCTCGGTCGTCAACTCGCTGGAGCATATGGCCAAATCCAAGAAGATCGAAATCTCCAACGAGGTTCCGAAGGGGACGAGGCTGTACGCGGATTTTGACCTGATACAGGAGGTTTTCATGAACCTCGTTTCCAACGCGATAAAATTCACAAATCCCGGCGGCAAAATAGTTGTTTTCGTCCCGGAAGGGAAAAAGGGGATAGCGATCCGGGACACAGGCGTCGGGATGAACGACAGTTACATTTCCAGGATATTCAAGTATGAAGAGAAGACTACTACAACCGGGACTGGCGGCGAAAAGGGAAGCGGATTCGGACTTCCACTTTCGGCGGAGATAATGCTGGCCCACGGCGGGTCTCTGCGGGCAGAGTCCAAACCCGGTGAGGGAACCGTTTTCTACGCCGAACTGCCGGAGAAAAAGCCGCTGGCGCTTGTGGTGGACGACATGGATATCAACAGGGCGGTATTCACCAACGTGCTTGAAAAGGCGAGGATGGAGGTGGTGTGCGCCGAAAATGGGGCGAAAGCCTTGAGGGCAATCGAGGAGCGCAGGCCGGACATTATCGTGACGGACATTCACATGCCGAAAATGAACGGTTTTGATTTTCTCCACTACATACAGCGCGACCCGATACTTAAAAACACCCCGATCCTCGTCATTTCGGCGGACCCCGACAATGAAATACGGCAGAAAGCGTTTATGGTGGGCGCGTCCGATTTTATGCTACACCCGTTCGCGCCGGAGGAATTCCTCGCCCGCGCGCGCAGGCTCATAGATTGCGTGAAAAACTAGGACCCCATCGAGGGCCGCGCTTTGCCCGCGCCCACCTTGACCCGTTACCCGATATTTTTCCTGAACCGCATGACGCTGAAGGAAAGGAACGTCACTCCCAACGCAAGCAGAGCCAGCTCCTGCGGCCATAGCGTGTCCAAGCCCATGCCCTTGAGGAATATCCCGCGTATTATCACCAGAAAATGCCGGAGAGGGTTTATCAGCGTGACCCACTGGAAAAAGACCGGCATGTTGTCCGCAGGGAATATGAACCCGGATAAAAGCACGAACGGGGCGAAAAACAGGAACGTCGCCATCATCGCCTGTTGTTGAGTTCTTGCGATGGTGGAGATGAACAACCCGAAACTAAGCGACGAAAGCAGAAACACGCCGGTTGACGCGGTGAGCAGAACCAGCGACCCACGGATCGGTATCTCATACCAGTAAACGGCGACGATGGAAACCAGCGCCATGTCGAAAAAACCGATGAGCGCGAAAGGTATCGTCTTGCCGAGGATAAGCTCCACCGGCGTTAGCGGCGTGACCATCAACTGCTCTATAGTTCCTATCTCCCGCTCCCGCACGACGGCCATCGAGGTGAGAAGAAGGCTGATGAGCATCACCAGTATCGCTATGACGCCGGGGACGTTGTAGTTCCTGCTTTTCAGGTCGGGGTTGTACCAGGCGCGTGTTTTCATGTCAACGATGACGGGCCGTCCCAACACAGATGAGACGGGAGCCTTCATGTCGCGCGAAAACTTCCCGGCCACCCTGGCGGCGTAGCTGATGGCGATAAGGGCGGTGTTGGAGTCCGTCCCGTCCACAAGCATCTGCGCGGCGGTCGGCTTCCCCTTTTTAATGTCCGCCGAGAAGCCGTGGACGATGATGAGCGCCATCGTGGCCTCGCCCCTGTCGAGTATTCCGTCGGCCTCCCGTGGGGACTCCATGTTGTTTATTATCGTAAAATAGCCGGAGGCGGCCATGCGCCGGACGATCTCCCGGCTCTCATACGAGTTGTCGCCGTCGTAGACGACGGTTCGGATGTTGTTGACGTCGGTGGTCACGGCATAGCCGAACAAAAGCATCTGCATGATCGGCGCGCCGAACACCACACCCTTCATCCGCTTGTCCCGCAACAGCTGGATGAACTCTTTGACGACCATCCGCCAGATACGTTCTATCATCGTTCAGGCTATCTTCTTTTTAAGTTTCATGTTGGCCGCCGCAAAAACGACCGCGCCGAACAGGGCCAGCAGGGTAAGGTCGAACCACACCAGTGAAAGCCCGCTACCTTTCAGGAAAATCCCCTTGATGATCGTGACGAAATAGCGCGCGGGGACGATGCGTGTTATCAACTGCAACACATAGGGCATGTTGATGATGGATATCATGAAACCGGAAAGCAGGAACGCGGGCAGGAACGTCATCACCAGCGCGATCTGGCTTGCGGGAAGCTGGCTTTTTGTCATTATGGACACGAGTATGCCCAGGCTCAACACGCCGAACAAAAAAACGGCGGAGACGACAAGAAGCAAAACGAGGCTCCCCTTAAGCTCCACCCCGAAAACGAAAACGGTGACGGAAACAGCCACCAGCATGTCAATGAACCCTATCAGGAAATAGGGGATCAGTTTGCCGATGATAAGCTCCGACGTTTTTAACGGCGTGGTGATCAACTGCTCCATCGTGCCTCGTTCCCACTCGCGGGCAATCGTCAGCGACGTGAGCAGGGCCGCGATGACCGACATGATGACCGCGATCAGGCCGGGGATTATGAAGTTGCGGGATTTGAGGTCTTCGTTGTACCAGACCCGGACTCTTGGATCCACCGCCGGGGCGGACCGCCTTGGGGAGAGCTTCGCGGAAAACATGTCCGATGCGGCGGACAGGTAGCCTGCGGCGATGGTGGCGGTGTTGGCGTCGCTCCCGTCAATCAGGGCCTGTATCTGCGCCGGTTTTCCAAGCCGGATATTCTCGGAAAAACCGCGCGGAATGGCGATGGCGATTTTCGCCGCTCCAGAGTCTATGATCCGCTCTATCTGCTGGTAATCAACGGACGGGTCGACGATGATGAAGTAGCCGGAGGCCGAAAGATCGCTGGCGAACCTTCTGCTCACTTCGCTCTTGTCAAGGTCGCACACGACGGTTTTGAGGTTTTTGATATCCATCGTTATAGCGAAACCGAAAATAAAAAGCAGGATCAGCGGCAATAAGAACGCCATCGCCATGCTCAACGGATCGCGCCTGATCTGGATTATCTCCTTCTTTGCGATGGCGTAAACGCGGGCGATCCTCATTTCAGGAGACCTCGATGAGATTGACGAACACGTCTTCCAACGACGGGGCGATCTTCTCGATACGGAGCGGCGTCATCCCTGCGTCTGCAAGAGCCTTGCGTATCGCAGGCTCCGCAACCATTCCGTCGTCCACGGTCACATGAAGAGCGCTTCCGAAAATGGACGGATCAAACCCTGAGGTGAAAAGAACTTCCATCGCCTCCACCGGGTTTTCCATCTCCACCTCCAGCACCTCCTTCGTCATGGCCGACTGCTTGAGGGTTTTCGGCGATCCTTCGGCGATGATCTTGCCACGGTATATCAACGCCAGCCTGTCGCAGTATTCGGCCTCCTCCATATAGTGCGTGGTGACGAAAACGGTGGCCCCTCCCTCCGCCATCATGTAGATGAGGTTCCAGAAGTTCCTGCGCGAAATGGGATCCACGCCCGATGTCGGCTCGTCCAGGAACAGGATGGGCGGCTCGTGCAGTATGGCGCAACCTAGCGCGAGCCGTTGTTTGACGCCGGTCGGAAGCGTTTTGGTCAACGCTCCTCGCCTGTCCATAAGGCCGGCCATCGAAAGAGCCCAATCTTTGCGGCCTTGCGCTTTGGACCTGGGCACGCTGTATATTCCGCTGAAAAAGTCTATGTTCTGCTCCACCGTCAGATCGTCGTAAAGAGAGAACCTTTGCGACATATATCCGATGATTTTTTTTATTTCCTCGGATTGCCTCATGATGTCCAGTCCGCCGACGTATCCGCCGCCGGATGTCGGCGTAAGCAGGCCGCAAAGCATTTTTATCGTCGTGGATTTGCCCGCTCCGTTCGGCCCCAGGAAACCGAATATCTCACCCTTGCCCACCTCAAGGTCTATATGATCCACCGCCGTGAACTTTCCGAACATGCGGGTCAACTGTTCCACTTTTACAGTAACGCCGTTCCCGCTCATTTGCGTTCCACCAGCGAGATGAACATGTCCTCCAGCGACGGCGCGATTTCACGAGAGCCTTCCACGGGCAGGCCGTTATCCTTTATCACGGCGATCACGCCACCGAGCCTGTCCATGGATTCGAGCGCCACATGAATCCTGTCTCCGTAGGCGGTGACTTTCAACACTCCTCCCAGGGGGCGGACGAGCTTCTCGACGGCGCGGACGGCATGGGTGGCTATCTCCACCATCGGCGCGCCAAGCGAATTTTTAATATTCTTCGGCGTGTCCACCACGATGAGTTTGCCCTCGTTCAAAAGCCCCACACGGCCGCACCGCTCCGCCTCGTCGAGGTAGGCCGTGGTGATGAGTATGGTCACGCCCTCTTTCAGCAGGTCGTACAGTATTTTCCAGAAATCGCGGCGGGAGACGGGATCGACGCCGTTGGTAGGCTCGTCGAGAAGCAATATTTCCGGCGTGTGTATCAACGCGCAGGCGAGTCCCAGCTTTTGTTTCATCCCGCCCGATAACGCCCCGGCCAGCCTGTCTTTGAACGGTGTGAGGTTGGAAAAACCGAGCAGTCGTTCGATTATTGCGGGGCGCTCCTTGCGCGTCACTTCGTAAAGGTCGGCGTAGAAAAGCAGGTTCTCCAGCGTCGTCAGGTCTTCGTACAACCCGAAGCGCTGGGACATGTAGCCGATTTTGTCTTTGACGGCCTCAGGATCGCGATTCACGGAAATTCCCGCGACATACGCTTCGCCGGATGTGGGGTCCATGATCCCCGACAGTATGCGCAGGGCCGTGGTCTTCCCCGCGCCGTCCGGCCCCACCAGGCCGAACAGCTCTCCGCGTCCTATCGAAAGGTCAAGTCCGTCGAGCGCCCTGACATCGCCGAAATGTTTGGCGAGACTGCGGGTCTCTATCTCGAACTCAGCCCCGCCCACCGGCGTCGAGCCTCACGTCGGCGGGCATACCGGGTTTCAACTCCAGCCCATCGTTTTTGACGGCCACTTTCATGGCGAAGACCAGCTTGACGCGCTCTTCCTTTGTCTGGATGTTTTTGGGCGTAAACTCCGCCTCCGACGCGATATGGCTCACCGTTCCCTCGAAAACCTTTCCCGGATAAGAGTCCACCGTCACAAAAGCCCTCTGCCCGATTTTGACGGTGTTAAGCTTGTCTTCCTTGACGTAGACGCGCACCCAGGGGTGTTGGAGATCGGCTATCGTCGCCACCGGTGCCCCTACGCCTGCGGATTCGCCTGGCTCCATGTTCCGGCGCAGTGTTATTCCCGACACCGGGGAGTATAACGTCGCGTCCTTAAGCCGCTCGCTGGCCAGCGACAGGGCCGCTTCCGCCTGCCGTACGCGGGCTTTGGCCGCCACGATGGATTCCTTTCTCGGCCCTTCCACCGCAAGACTGTGAGCCTCGACGGTTTTTTTGTGGATGTTGAATGACACGTCGCGGCCTCTCTGCGCCTCCTCCAGTTTTTGGGCGGAGATGGCGCCGCTGTCATGTAGGAAAACCGCCCGTTTAAGCTCCTTTTCCGTTTTATCAAGCTCGGCTTTGGCCTGCGCTATAGAGGCGGACGCCTGGGCGATGTCCTGCTTGCGCGATCCGGCGGAAATCTCGTCAAGCCTGGCGAGAGCCTCGTCAAGCGCCGCCATCGCCTGCTCGACGGTTTTTTCCAGCTCCGCGCTTTCCAGCTTTGCGAGCATCTCCCCTTCGCTTACTCTGCGGCCCTCGTCGGTAAAAATCTCCGCGATTCTTCCGGGAGCCTTGAAGCCAAGGTCAACCTCCGTCACCTCCACGTTTCCGAAAAGGATAAGGGCTCCGGTCTCTTTGGCGGCGTTTGACGAATAGTAATAAAACCCTAATCCTGCGGCCACGGCCAGCAGGATAAACGCCACGGCGAATTTCTTCATTTCGAAATCTCCAAGGAGTTGGAAAGCTCCCCCATAGCCCTTGCAAGGGCCACCAGGCTTGCGTCCCTGTCGTAAACGGCCTGACTATGATCGTTCTCTACCCGAAGAGTCGAAACCGCCGCGTCCGTTACGTCAGTGGACGAACCCTGCCCCGCGCCAAACCGGAGCTGTTCCACACGCAGGGCTTCTGCGGCCGCCGTCACTGCTGGCGTTAACATTTCGATCCTCTTCTCGGACAGATCAACGCCGAGGCGGGCCTCTTTCACCTCCCGCGTTATGTTGATACGCAATGCCCGCTCTTCCACCTTCGCCTTTTCCATCTCCATCGTCTCTTTTGCGGATTCATGGGCGATGGTTCCGCCGTCCAGTATGGGCACGCTCATCCTCAACGAAGCGCTCCAGTTTTCGTTGAGCCTCATGTCGTCGGCGGATCTCCCGCCATAATCGCCCGTGAGCGTGACGATGGGAAGCCTTTTGCCGCCTGCGATAAGGGCGCGTTCCTCGAAAATCTTTATTCGTGTCCTTGCGGACGAAAGCTCGCTTCGTTTCGACAGCGCGCCTTTTATGGATTCGTCTTCCGAAGGGAAGGGGAATATCGTGGCCTGATATTTTGCCAATTCGATCCGGGCGGAGACGTCTTCGATTCCCATCAATGACTTCAAAGCCTCCATCGCGTTCTCTGCGCTGTTCGAGACGACGCTGACGTTGTGCCGGGCGCGGGCCAGCTCCACCTCGCTTTTTAACACATCCAGTTTGGGGAGCGAACCGCTTTGGTGAAACGAAACCACATCTTTATGATGCGCCTCCATCTGGCTCACTGCCGCTTCGGCGGAAGACTTCATTTTCTCCAACTGCAATATCTTGAAGTATAGGCTGGCGATGTTGAACAACAGGTCTTCGCGCGATGTGGAAAGCGAGTCTCTCGCCGCCGACTGTCGAAGATGCGCCACCGCTACGTTTCTTTCGAGCCGTCCACCCCTGTATATGGGAAGCGAGAACGACAACCCCGCGTCATACACCGGATTGGAAAAATCGGGAAAACTTGCGCCCGGCCCCGGTTTGCCCGATATGGGAGAAAGGGGCGAATCGTAACGCGACCTAGTGGCGGCCATCTGCGCGTCCAGCCGCAGTCTGCGCTCCCCCTCTGCGATTTGTACGCTCTCGCCCTCGGAGGTTACGTCAATGGATGCGGCTTTGAGCCTTGGGTTGTTTTGCAGGGCATAGACGGCGATGTCTTTGAGCGTCATCGGGCCGTCCGCGCCAAATACGGCGTGCGCCGTTATGAGCAGTGCCCCTAGCGCGAAAATGGAGGCGAGTCTCATGCCATACCTCGAACAAGACCCGTTATTAGTTGCTGTCCGGGGAGTTTTTCACCTCGGACGCTTGGGCGCTCCCAGGCCCCCTGACAAGGGGGCGGCGAACGATAGTGAGCGGGGGGTTCCTAACCCCTCCGGCGCGAAGACGCGCCACCTCCCCTTGTCAGTGGAGCAATACCCTCCATCCGGTCAATCGCTGGATTTTATCTGGTCAATGGTCTGCTTCACCAACGTCTCGGCCACGTCGAGGGTCACTTCCCCGGCAACTTTCCTGAAGGACTCAAGAAGGCTCGGAGCCATGTCCGACATGACGGCTTTAACCGCCGCTTCCACGCTGTCGCGCACGGCCTTGTCCGCGAACGCCGACGCAACTGCGGACTGCACAGCCGCTTCCACCACAGCCGGGATGTCCATGCCCATCAAGGCAGACCTCACGGCGCGTTCCACCGCCTCTTCCATCATGGAGGGGTTGACCGGGCTTGTATCTATCCGCCCGGAACCCGTGGCGGATGGCTTCGCCGGCGTTATCGGTTCTTCCTCCTCGATGGCCCTCAACATGGCCTGCGCTTCTTCGGAGAGGTCGTCTTCGAGGAAAACGGTCTTGTCTGCCCCGGCGAGTACGGCGTCCGGTTCCGTTTCTTCCGCATGTTCTCCCGGCGTTGTCCGTACAATGATTTCATCCTCGTCCGCCAGGGCCTTTATCGCGGCGTCTGTCGCCGGGTACTCGGCCAATTCCAGGTCCGTCTCCGAACCGGTCAGCGTCTCCACCGCAAGGTCTTCGTCGTCGCCTTCTTTGTAATCATCGTCGGCGACGTCTTCCACCAGGTCGAGTATCTTCACCGAAGCCCCCGAGGGAGGCGCAGGTTGCACAGCCTCTGGAACGGCGTCGGCTTTCTCTTCCACGTTGTCCCAGGCGGAGTTCAAGGCCCGCTCCATGTCTTCATCCCCGGTCTCCGAAGAGTCGAGCGAATCCATGATGCTGTCGAGCGATATGTCTATGTCCTCGAAAGTGTCGTCAAGCCCCTGGACGGGAGCCGGGCCAGCCCCTCCCGCAGTCGTGTTGATGGCCTCCATGACCTGCCGGACCATGTCCTCCGACCTGAACGGTTTTTCAAACCTGCCGGACGCTCCCACTCTTTTTGCTTTGTCTTCGTCGAAGTCGTCGAGGGCGGAGGAAAGCATGTAGACGGGAATGGAGTTTGTGTCCGGATTTTTTTTAATGGCCTGGCAAAGCTCGAAACCGTCCATCTCCGGCATATTGACGTCGGCGATTATCATGTCCGGCTTTTCATTTAACGCCATCGAGAGAGCGGACTTGCCGTCGCTTGCGACCATGATGTCTATATCTTCACCCTCGAAGGCCAGCTCGAACACCTTCTGGATGGTGACGCTATCGTCCGCAATAAGGACGCAAATTTTGCTCATAAAACCATAATACGCTTGGAAACCCCTGAAAACACTTCTTTTTCGCCCATTTTACGCCAGTTTTTCATTTGTGTCCAAAATTAACACAGTTTTTCCGGGCCTGTCAAACAATGCGATGCGAGCCTCTTGATATTATCTTCACCTGTTGTTAGCCTGAATCAAGATGTTGGATGTTTAAATCCCGTCTTGTGGCTGGGGATAAGTCGCCGTGACCGATTTCCGGCATACGCCATGCATAATCTAAAATCGTATAGCGCAGGCCCGCATGGCCTGATGCGCTGGCGGACTATTGGGGAGAGCGACGATGAAAAAGTCATTGGCTGTTTTGTTGACGATGACGTTGATGATGCTCGCCGCCTGCGGAGGCAGTACCACAAGCGGCGGCGGGGGTTCGTCCTCATCGTCTTCTTCCGGCGGGTCGAGCGCCGATTTAAGCTCCATCGCGCTTAAACCCGACTTCTCGTGGCACGACTCATACCTGGTGGGGACGCACGCCTCATTCCCATGCGGGACCACCTGCCACACCCCGGCGCTCACCGCCAAAGCCGGCCCCTCCGCAGGCTATGCGGTGACTTCGGAAAGGAGACAGATATGTTACCAGTGCCACGCCGCCAACTATAACGCCACCAGTTTTATTAACCACGCGTCGTACAACATGGGGACGTATTGCAATTCCTGCCATTACTCTGACAGTTTCAAGACGCGCAACAGGATCAGCCACTCCTCGTACCACCAGTACATAACCGCATCCTGCGAGACGTGCCATGCAACTCGTTATCCCTCCAGCCATACTAACGGCAGGACTTCCGGTTGCGCGAATTGCCATACATACAGCAACGGAAGCTGGGGGTTCAAGACCGGCGCTCACATTTACACATCCGGTTGTTCCAGTTGTCACGCTGGCAAAAAACCGTCCAGCCACAGTAAGTACAACACGGACAGTTGCGAACTTTGCCACAGCTATCCGTCATGGAGCGGCGCCAGCTTCAACCATTCGGGCACATCGTCAGGTTGCTCCACCTGTCACAGCGGGCATTATTCCCCCTACTCGTGCGAGGGATGCCACACACAGGGGATAAGCTGGTCGTTCCGCCACAACTCCGTTACGTCGGAGAATTGCTACGCCTGTCATCCAAACGGGTCCGGCGAGGATGACGAAGGCGGAGGCGATGATTGATTGAAAACCATAGTAAATTTTCAGAACACAATCGCCTGGATGGTTCTGTCGCATCCGCTCCGCCGTTGCGTGGTAAAATCGAACAGTGAGAAATAGCCGCTCCCTATGAGGCGCGGTTAACGCTACCTTTGCGGGGGGCGCTATGGAAGTCCGCGACATAACATCGGATGGAAGCCATGCGCGGCTGGAGCGCATATGGCCGGATGAGGCGGGTATCGTGACTGCGCGAATTATGCGATTGTTTGCCGTCTCCACATTTGCGCTCGTCTTTCAACTGTCTATGGAGTCGAACGCGCAGTCTTTCTACAAATGGGTGGACGACGATGGTGAAATTCACTACTCCGACACCTCAGCAGGCGTCCCCGCCAAATACCGGAATCAGGTCAAAGAAGGGCAATTCGCAAAACGGCCTCCGCAATCCTCCGAAAGCCGTTCCAATAGCCCTCAGCCTGCGGAGGCGGTCTCTTCCAAAGACGCGGAACGGAAACTGAAAAAATACGAAATACCATACATCGCCTACGAAGGTTCGGCTCGGCGGATAATCATCCCGGTCAGGTTCAATAATTCGGTCACCGTCAACATGGCGCTGGACACGGGCGCTCCGGGACTTGTTATTTCCACCCAACTCGCCGAGAGGCTGGGCCTTTTCGAAAAAGACGCCGGGTTGTTGTTGACTCAAGCAGGCGGGATAGGTGGCTCGACCCCAGCCATGCGGACTGTGATAGAGACGATACAGGTCGGCGACGCAAAGGACACGTTCATCCCAGCCACCATCACGGCCAAGCTTACGGCGGCGTTCGAGGGGCTTGTGGGGATGGATTTCATGTCCAACTTTTCCGTGACGATAGACACGCAGGGGAGGAAACTTGTATTGGAGGAACTGCAGTCTTCGTCGGCTAGGCCCGGCGGGCACGACGAGGATTGGTGGCGCATAAACTTTCACGATTTTGCGGCCGCACGGGCGGATTGGCGCAGGTTCGCCGACATTATGGCGGAGCAGGAACGCAACCGCACACTGCCCGGCGTTAGCTCCAGCCAGATAAAGCAGTGGAAGGCGGTGGCGGAAAAACAGTATATCGAGGCCGACAAGCTTTTCACCAGGCTCGACAGGCACGCCGCTAATAATTCAGTGCCGATGAATTGGCGGAAGTATTAGGCGATAAGAGGCCAGGCCATTTCAGAACGGCGTTCGGGCGCGCCAAAAATCAAATATCTGATGTGCAGTTTGGGCATCGGGTCGCTTTGACCGATATCGTTGAAAAGCATTTGGGGCAATCTCTTGTCGTCGGTTCGGCGGGTTTGGCTTGCTCTTTCTTTTTCAGGCGGTTCATCTGCTTTATTACGACAAATATCGTGAAGGCCACTATCAGGAAGTTCAAAACCGTGTTGATGAACAACCCGTATTTAATCACCACCGCCTCCGCCGTCGCTGTCTTTCCCCGGAGCGTTATGGACAAATCGGAGAAATCCACGTTGCTCATCAACATTCCCACAATCGGCATGATCATGTGGTTGACAAGCGAAGTGACGATGCTACCGAAAGCTCCGCCGATTATCACGCCGACCGCCATGTCAACGACGTTGCCCTTTGACGCGAATTCCTTGAACTCCTGAAGCATTCCCATCGCCAGCTCCTTTGCGAATATGTCCGAGTTTTACGCCTGAGCCCCCACCGTCTCTCGCTTGCGTCCGGTGGGTTCCATAATAGCAGTTATTTTTTACAGTCGGCGCTCTGGCTTTATAGCCGCCATTTTCCGGGCCACGGGAGGTTGGCTGAAACGGTGATCAGCCCCTCAGCTTCTTTCTCCACTCCGCAATCTTGTTAAGAGCCTCCACAGGGGTCATGCTGTTGACGTCGAGTTTTTTCAACTCGTCCTCCACCTCGCTTGTGTAAGGCGAAAATAGGCTCAACTGATAAACCGGCTGGGCCTGCGCCCCGCTGGCTTTTAACTTGGGATGCCCGGAGGCGTCAATCTCGTTGGCCTCAAGCTGTGTGAGAATTTCCCCAGCCCTCGTTATCACCTCGCGCGGCAGGCCAGCCAGCCGCGCAACCTGTATTCCGTAGCTTTTGTCCGCGCCGCCCTCGATTATCTTGCGCAGGAAGATGATTTCGTCGTTCCACTCCCGCACGGCCACGGAGAGGTTTTTCACGCCGGGCATGGAATCGGCCAGTTCCGCAAGCTCGTGGTAGTGCGTGGCGAAAAGCGTGCGCGCGCCGATCTTGCGTATATGCTCCGCAACTGCCCACGCTATCGAGATGCCGTCGAAGGTGGATGTGCCGCGTCCGATTTCGTCTAGCACGATGAGGCTTTTGGCCGTGGCGTTGTGTAGGATTAACGCGGTCTCGTTCATCTCCACCATGAAGGTTGACCGGCCTTTCTGCAGATGATCCTGCGCGCCGACACGGGTGAATATCCTGTCGCACACGCCTATCCGCGCCGAATCCGCAGGGACGTACGCCCCCGTCTGCGCGAGCAGGCATATCAAGGCCACCTGGCGGATGAACGTGGATTTACCCGCCATGTTCGGCCCGGTGATGATGGAGATCATGGCCGCCTCCCCGTCGAGGTACGCGTCGTTTGGCGTGAACCGCTCGGTCAACCCCGCACGCTCCAGCGCGGGGTGCCGCCCGGCCTTTATCTCGATAACGCCGCTGTCGTCCACCACCGGCTCCGCATACCCGCGTGTTTTGGCGACATGGGCGAGCGTCGCGTAAACGTCTATCTCGCCCGCGATAACGGCCATCGTCTGCGCCTGCCTCACGTTTTCCGACACCTTGCCGCGCACATCCGTAAACAGCGCAAGCTCTAAATCCAGCGCGTGTTCCTCGGCGTTTTGTATCTTGTCCTCAAGCTCTTTTAGCGCGGGGGAGACGAACCTCTCGGCGTTGACCAGCGACTGTTTACGCATCCATTCCGCAGGCACGGTCTCCGCCTGTCTGCGGGTGACTTCGAAGAAATATCCGAAGACCCTGTTGTACTTTATTTTCAGGTTGGATATCCCGGATCGCGCCCGTTCCTGCTCCTCGAGTTTCAGTATCAGCCCGCGCGCGTCTTTCTGCACGGAACGAAACTCGTCTAGCTGTGGATCGTATCCTTCCTGTATAACCCCGCCGTCGCGGGCGTGGACGGGCGCGTTTGGCGAAATGGCGCGTACAAGAAGCTGGGCCAACTCCCCCATCTCTTCCCACATGGATTTCCACACTCGCCCTATCGAAGTATCGAGCGGCTCCACCGACATCCTCAATTTAGGAAGCCGCAGTAGGGCCTCTTTGAGCGCAAGCAAGTCGCGAGGGGAGCAGTTCGGCCCGGCGGCCCGGCCAACGGCGCGTTCCATGTCGCCAAGACCTGTCAACGTTTCCCTTATCGAATCTTTCATGGGCCGGTTGTCGAAAAACGCTCTTACCGTCTCCTGCCGTTCGCGTATGGCATCAACGCCGGTGAGCGGCGCCAGTATCCATTCCTTCAAAAGCCGTCCGCCCATCGGCGTGGCGGTTTCGTCGAGGAGGCCAAGCAAAGAGCCCTCCCTGCCGCCGTCCATGATGTTGCGGGCCAGTTCCAGGTTCCTGCGTGTGGCGTGGTCGAGAAGCATGTGGTCGGACGGGTTTTTGACGACTATCCGGTTGAGATGCGCGATGGCGCCCTTCTGCGTTTCGGCGAGGTAATGGACGACCGCCCCTGCGGCGCAGGTCGCAAGGTCCATTTCCTCAAGCCCGAACCCGTCGAGGTTCGCCACCTTGAAACGCTCCAGCAGAACGCTTCGAGCCGTCTCGCGGTCGAACGTCCAGTCTTCCACCTTGTCCACAACGGCTCCGAATGCGGCCAGCGTCCGCGCAAGCGAGGGGCTTATTTCGTTGACGCTGTTGGGGGCGAGTATCTGGCGGGCGTCGAGCCTGTCGAGTTCGTTTTCCAGATCGCCGATGGAGTTGTCGCCTGTGAATTCCATCACCCAGACAAGGCCGGTGGAGACGTCTGCGGCGGCCAGCCCGAACCCGCGCCTGCCCGGGGCGACTGCGGCGAGGAAGTTGTGGGAACGGTCGTCGAGCAGGGCAGGCTCCATCACCGCGCCCGGAGTGACCACGCGGGTGATATCCCTTTTCACGATGCCCTTGGCGAAACGCGGGTCTTCCATCTGGTCGCACACCGCCACCTTGAATCCGGCACGGATCATTTTGGCGAGGTAGCCTTCCACCGCGTGATGCGGCACACCGCACATGGGGACTTGCGACTCCGACCCTTTGTCCCGCGTCGTAAGCGCGATGTTGAGGACTTTGGAGGCGGTCACGGCGTCTTCCCCGAACATCTCGTAAAAATCGCCCATTCGGAAAAAGAGGATCGCGTCCGGCCTTTGCCGTTTTAGGTCCATGTACTGGCGCATCATGGGCGTGAGCGTTGCTGTGGAAGGGGCGTTTTTACTCAACGCTGGCGAAAGCCTCTTTGAGGGTGTGGTACGTCTCCTCCAGACATTGCGGAATGACGCGCACGCCGCCGACGGCGGTCATGAAGTTGATGTCGCCGCTCCAGCGGGGGACGATGTGGACGTGCAGATGCTCGTCAATTCCAGCGCCGCCAGCTTTGCCGAGGTTTACGCCGATGTTGAACCCGTCCGGTTTCATCGCTTTTTTCAGGGCGCGCACGGCCCGCGCGGTAAGCTCGGCGGATTCGGCCAGCTCGGCGGAGGTGAGGTTTTCGTAATCGGACAGGTGGCGGAAGGGGACGATCATCAGGTGCCCGTTGTTGTATGGGTAGAGGTTCATAATTACGTAACAGGTCGTCCCACGGTGGATGATGTGGTTGCGCTCGTCCTCGTCCATCTTCGGCATATCGCACAGGACGCACCCGTCCGGCTTTTCGCCCAATATGTAGCCGATGCGCCAGGGCGCCCACATGGTTTTTCCGCCGGACATTACGAGTCTCCCCACCGATGGTTTTATGGACGGGCGGGATGATCCATCCGTCCGGGTTTAATTATACATGGGATGGGGAGTCATGCGGCGTGGTTTGGCTTTCCACATTTTGCCCTGCGGACTTATTGGAATAATGAACCTGCTCTGGCAACCATTTCCCTTTCTCCCTAGCAAGGAGACCTTTGCATAAATCGTTGACCAATGATCCTGCCCCCTCTCCCGCGCCATATCGCGGGAGAGGGTTGGGGTGAGGGCTACAAACAGTGTT